>JACCRH010000464.1 GCA_013813675.1 Gemmatimonadales bacterium | reverse complement strand
CGGAAGCCGACCTCCGGGGCGTGCTCCGCTCCCAGCCCGCGCATGGCCCGGCTCATTTCGAGCTGGGGCAGCTCTTCTGGCGGAAGGGCCTCGCGGCGGAGGCGGCCATGCACTTCGCCAGGGCGCTCGAGTATCAGCCGGAGAACGGCCGGGTCCACTACTACCTGGCGGAAGCGCTCAACCTCATGGGCGACTTGGCGGGAGCGAACGCGGTGCTGGATCGTGCAGTCGAGGCGGCCCCGCGGGACGGCAAGGTGTACCATTTGCGTGGACGGGTGCTCGACCGGCTTGGCCGGCCGGACGAAGCCCGGGAGATGTATCAGCGGAGCCGAGAGCTGCAAGACTTGTGATCACCGTCGTAGTGGACGATCTCGCCTCGCTCCGGGTTGACGCCGTGCTGCGGCCGGCCGGGGAGTCGCTGGAGCCGCTGGCGGCGGCCGCCTCGCGACTGGACCAGCTCGCCGGGCAGCGATTCGCCGACCAGCACCGGGTCAGCTCGCCGCTGGAGGCGGGAGCCGCGGTGGTGACCGGGGGCGGGGACCTGGTGGCCCCCTTCGTGATCCACGTGGTGATTCGGGATGCGGCCTCGCCGGTGGCCCGAACCACGGTGCGGCGAGCGCTGGTCTCCGCGTGGCAGCGCGCCGGGGAGTGGGGACTGGGCCGGATCGCGGCGCCGCTGGTGGGCGCGGACGGCGGCCAGCTCAGCGTCGAGGAGTCCGCCACCCTGCTGGCGGAGACCTTTCCCCGGCCCGGCGCCGCTGACAGCCCGGCCGAACTCTGTATCGTGGTGGAGCGGCAGGAGGATCGGGACGCGGTGGAAGCCATCGTACGGAGGACGGCGTGATCCGGCTGAAGGATCTGACGAAGCGCTACGGCAAGTTCACCGCGGTGGACGGGATCTCACTCGAGGTTCCCCGGGGCGAGCTGTTCGGGTTGCTGGGGCCCAACGGCGCCGGCAAGACCACCACCATGCGGATGATCGCCGGCATCCTCCGGCCCACCAGCGGATCGGTACTGGTGGGCGGGGTGGACATGCTGGAACGGCCGCTGGAAGCCAAGGCCCGCATCGGGTTCATCCCCGACCGCCCCTTCGTCTACGACAAGCTGACCGGCGGCGAGTTTCTGCGCTTCGCGGCCGCGCTCTACGGCCAGGACGGCCCCGGGATCGAGCGGCGGATCGACGAGCTGCTGGAGATTTTCGATCTCTCCGCCTGGAAGCACGAGCTGACCGAATCCTACAGCCACGGCATGCGGCAGAAGCTCATCATCTGCGGAGCGCTGGTGCATCGCCCTGAGCTGATCATCGTGGACGAGCCGATGGTGGGACTCGATCCCAAGAGCGCGCGCCTGCTCAAGGATCTCTTCCGGCAGTTCGTGGACCGGGGGGGCACGATCCTCATGAGCACCCACACCCTGGAGGTCGCCGAAGTGATGTGCGACCGGATCGCCATCGTGTTCCAGGGCAAGATCGCGGCCAACGGGACGATGACCGAGCTGCGGCAGCAGACCGAGTCGGGCGACCTGAGCCTCGAGGACATGTTCCTCAAGCTCACCGGCGGCCACCGCGCGCATCAGCTCGACGCCGTGCTCGAGCGCTGAGGTGGACGCGGAGCGCTCCCAGCCGAGCGTCTGGACCCTGCTCACCCCGAAGTGGCGGGGAGCGCTGGCGCGGCTCAGGGAAGAGCGCGGCGGCTCGTGGGCCAAGCTGCTGCTGTTCGTCGTGGCGGGGGGGTTCTTCTGGGCGGCGATCTTCGGGATCGCGTTCCGGGTGCTCAGCTACATCCAGCAGGTGCCGGACATCGGCGACCTGCTCGCCGGCAAGGTCCTCGGCGTCATTCTCCTCGCGCTCCACTCCATTCTCCTGCTCTCCAACGTCATCACCGCGCTCTCCACCTACTTCCTGGCCAAGGATCTCGACCTGCTGGTGGCGGCGCCGGTCGGCGGACTCCGGCTCTACCTGGCCAAGCTGAGCGAGACCGTGGTGCATTCCTCCTGGATGGTGGCACTGCTGGCGGTTCCGATCTTCACCGCCTACGGCATCGTGTATTCCGGAGGACTGCTCTTTCCGCTGGTGGCGCTCGCGGCCTTCGTACCGTTTCTGGTGCTGCCCGCGGTGCTGGGCACGATTTTCACGGTGCTGCTGGTGAACGTCTTCCCCGCGCGGCGCACCCGGGAGCTGCTGGGCCTGATCGGCCTGGGTGCGCTGGTGACGGCGGTGATCCTGCTGCGCTTCATGCGGCCGGAGCAGCTCGCGCGGCCGGAGGGCTTCCGCAACTTCGTGGACTACCTCGCCGAGCTCCGCACCCCGGCCAATCCGCTGCTGCCGAGCGAGTGGACGGCGGAGATGATCATGAACTGGCTGCTGCGGGTGGCGGATCCCTGGCCCATCGCGATGCTCTGGGGTGCGGCACTCGCGGCGGTGACCCTGGGCGCGCTGGTGCACCGCGAGCTGTTCCATGCGGGCTTCTCCAAGGCGCAGGAGGGGGCCGAGCGGAAGGTGCGCCGGCCGCTTCGGGGTCCCTTGGGCACGATGCTCAAGAGCATCCCCGCCGCCAAGCGGGAGTTCATCTTCAAGGATCTGCGGCTCTTCTTCCGGGACAACACCCAGTGGAGCCAGCTCATCCTGCTCGCCGTGCTGCTCCTGATCTACATCTTCAACATCAAGTCCCTGCCGATCCACTCCGGGGAGCGGATCCCCTTCAGCCTGGTCATCGTCATCTCGTTCCTGAACCTGGGCCTCTCCGGCTTCGTGCTCGCCGCCGTGGCGGCCCGCTTCATCTTCCCGGCAATTTCGCTGGAGGGCCGGCAGATGTGGCTGCTCCGCTCCAGCCCGCTCGATCCGGGCGCGATGCTCTGGAGCAAGTACTGGACAGGCACGGCGCCGCTGCTGCTGCTCGCCCTCGTCATCACCGTGCTGACCAACTGGCTGCTGCAGGCCGGCATCTTCATGATGGCGGTGAGCGTGGGGACCATCCTGCTGTACACCCTCGCCGCCAGCGCGCTCGCGCTGACCTTCGGGGTCTTCTACCCTCAGTTCGGCACCGAGAACGCGGCCCAGATCCCCACCAGCTTCGGCGGGGTCATCTACATGATGACCAGTCTCAGCCTGCTGGCCCTGGTCATCATGCTGGAGGCTCCGCCGGTGGCGGCGCAGCTCCGGGCCGTGCAGCGGGGCGAGTCGCTTGGGGTGACCCCGCAGCTCCTCCTCTCCGGCGGCGCCATCGTGCTGATCCTCTGTGGCGCCACCATCCTCCCGCTCCGCCTCAGCGCCCAGCGGATCGAGACCATGGAGATCAGCTCCGGCGGGGTGGAATGAGCGGGGCCGCCCTGGCGGTCGATCTGTTCAGCGACACCGTCACCCGCCCCACCGCCGCGATGCGGC
>JACCRH010000447.1 GCA_013813675.1 Gemmatimonadales bacterium | reverse complement strand
GCGCCGCTGCGGCCGTTCCTCCGGCTCGCGGGGTGGGCCGACGCCAAGGCGCGGAACCGCATCCCCATCAGCGCCGCGCGGACCGCCGGGCCCGCCGAGCGGGACATGCTGCTCGGCGTCTTCTCGCTCGCGGGCACCACGGTGGCGGAGGTGATGACGCCGCGGATCGACATCGTGGCGGTGGATTCCTCCGCCAGCCGCGAGGGCGTCATCGCGATCCTGCGGCGGTCGGAGCATGCCAGACTGCTGGTGTACGACGGGCATCCCGACGCCGTCGCGGGCGTGATTTACGCCAAGGACATTCTGGCTGGAGGCGACGACGGCACCCCATGGAACGGCGTCATTCGCCCGGCGGCGTTCGTGCCCGAGGGCAAGACCCTCGACCGCCAGCTCCGGGATTTCCAGCGCGGACCCAGCCATCTCGCCGTCGTGGTCGATGAGTTCGGCGGCACGGCCGGTATCGTCACCCTGGAAGACATTCTGGAACAGATCGTGGGGGAAATTCAGGACGAGTACGACACCGACGAGGTGGAGCCGATCCAGGTGGTCGCGCCGGACCATCTCCGGGTCGAAGGAGGCGTGGCACTGTCCGAGCTCGAGGGGGTCCTCGGCCACCGGTTCGCGCGGGAGGACGTGAGCACGGTGGGCGGGTTGGTGCTGGCGGAATTCGGCCGGGTCCCCCGCACGGGAGAGAGCATCGATCTCCAGGGCTACCGGCTCCGGGTCGACCAGGTGGTTCGCCGCCGGGTGCGGCGGGTCGGGGTCCAGCGGATTCCCGAGATGACGCCGGTGGGGGCGACGGAGCGCGCCACGCCATGATCTGGCTCGTGGTCGCGGTCGGGCTCCTCATCGCGGTCTTCGGGGCCACCGCCGGCGCCGCGCTCATCACGGTGAGCCGGGCCGAGCTCACCCGCGCGGTGGGCAGGCGGCTCCGGGGCGCGACGCCGTCGCTGTCGTGGCTCGCCGAGGTGGACGCCGATCTGACCGCGGCCTCGGCGACGACGTCGCTCGGGTTGTTGATCGTGGGCGCGGCGCTGCCGGCGCTTCTCGCCGGCCTGGGACGGCCCCTTCACGCCCTCCTGGCGCTGGTCGGGGTGCCGCTGGTGCTCCTGGCGGCGTACCTGGTGCCTCGGTGGCTGACCTTGCCGAGGTCCCAGGGAGTCGCCGACCGGGTAATGCCGCTCCTTCGGCCCTGGAGCCGGGTCCTCGGACTGGTGCTTCCGTCGCGCGCCGCGAAGCGGCCCACCGATCTCCGGTCCATCTGGAGAGAGGGGGCGGCGGTCGGCCTTCGCGCGGATGACGAGATGGTGATGGTAGGTGGGGTGATGGCGTTCAGCGTGCGGCCGGTGCGCGAGGTGATGACGCCGCGGACCGACCTCGTGGCGGTGGACGAGCAAGCTGCCCTGGAGGACATCCGGCTGGTGTTCGCCCAGAGCGGCTACAGCCGGATACCGGTCTATCGCGGCACGCTCGACGAGATCGCCGGCATGCTGCACGCGTTCGACCTCTTCAAGCTGCGGCCCGGCGATCCGCTCCCGGTGCGCCCTGTGGCGGTCACTCCGGCCAGCCGGACCTGCGGCGACCTGCTGCTCGACATGCAGCGCGAGCGGCGGCACCTCGCGGTGGTGCTGGACGAATTCGGCGGGACCCTCGGCATCGCGACGCTGGAGGATCTGCTCGAGGAGCTGGTGGGCGAGATCTTCGACGAGCACGACGAGGAGGTACGGCCCGAGCCCGCTGGGGGGCGGACCATCTTCGAGACTGACGGCAACCTGTCTCCCGAGGCGGTGGAGGAGCGGTTCGGGGTGGCGCTGCCGGCGGGCCGCTCCACCACCGTGGCCGGGCGCATCGTCGAGTGGGCCGGGCGGATTCCCAATCCCGGCGAGCGGTTCCTGGTCCGCGGGCTCGAGCTCGACATCATCGAGGCGTCGCCCAGCAGGATCGAGCGCCTGGTCATCCGAGCGGGGGGGACGCCGGCCATTGCGCTCCCCTCCGGCACCGACGGCTCATGAGCGCCTCTCCGGACCGGGTCGAGTGGATGGTGGATCTGGTCCGAAACGGCGAGATCCCCGTCTTCGTGCGCCGGGCGCACGACTTCGAGCCGGCGGATCTGGCGGACGTGCTCGCCGCCCTCGACGAGGACGAGCGAGTGACGGTGGTACAGGCGCTTCCGCCCGAGCTCTCCAGTCAGGCCCTGGCGGAGCTGCCGCAGGACGCCCACGCCGAGGATACCCTCGCGGCGTTGAGCCCGGAGCGGGCGGCGCAGATCGTCGAGCAGCTGGAGGACGACGACGCGGCCGACATCCTCCGGGAGATGGAGCCGCGAACCCAGGAGCGGATCCTCCAGGGGGTCGAGGACCGTTCCGAGGTCGAGCGCCTGCTCCGCTACGACGAGGAGACGGCGGGCGGCCGGATGACGACCCACCTCGTCACCGTGCGCGACACCGCCACCGCGGCGGAGGCGCTGGACGAGATCCGGAGGCAGTCGGAAGAGGTGGAGGACTTCTACCAGGTCTTCGTGGTGGATGGCGACCGGCGGCTGGTCGGTATCCTGCCCTTCAAGAGCCTGGTGGTGAGCCGTCCGGAGCGACGGATCGGCGAATTCATGGCCGACGCGGACATCTCGGTCAAGCCCGATCTCGACCAGGAAGAAGTCGCCCGCCTCATGGCGCGGTACAATCTGCCCAGCGTCGCGGTGGTGGACGACAGCGGGCATCTGCTCGGCCGGGTGACGTTCGACGACGTGATCGACGTGGTCGAGGCCGAGACCACCGAAGACATGCTCAAGTTCGGCGGTGTCTCGCCGGACGAGGAGCTGGGTGGCGGCTGGACCGAGGCGGTGAGGAGCCGGCTGCCGTGGCTCTGCTTGAACCTGGTGACCGCCTCGCTCGCGGCCGGCGTGGTCTATCTGTTCCGCGACACGGTCGCCGCCACCCTGGCCCTGGCGATGTGGATGCCGGTGATCGCCGGGATGGGGGGGAACGCCGGCACCCAGGCGCTGGCGGTGACGGTGCGCCGGCTCGCGCTCGGGCTCATCCCGAGCCACCTCTTCCTGCGGGTGGTGGGCAAGGAGATCCTGGTGGGCATGACCAACGGCCTGGCGATCGGGGCGGTGGTGGGCTTGGCCGCCGCGCTGCTCGGCGAGGGCACCATGCTCGGCCTGGTGGTCTTCCTGGCCATGGCGGGCAACCTGCTCGTCGCCGGATTCGCCGGCGCCTTCATCCCCATCATCCTCGAGCGCTTCGGGGTGGACCCCGCCATCGCCTCCTCGATCTTCGTGACGACCTTCACCGACGTCTGCGGCTTCGTGCTGCTGCTCGGCCTGGCGGGATGGCTGCTGCTTTGACGTCGCGCTGAGATGCGCGTCCTCGTCGTCTTCACCCGGCTTTTTCCCTTCGTCCTCGCCTTCCTCTTGGACCGCCGCCGCTTCATCGTCTTCGGGCGCCCGCGGCGGGTCAGCGAAGAGCGGCACCGCCGGCGGGCTGCACGGCTCACCCGGACCGTGGCCGACCTCGGGCCGGCCTTCATCAAGCTGGCCCAGGTCTTCGCCGCGCGGGCCGACATCCTGACCGAGCCCTATCTCTCCAGCATCGGCACGCTGACCGATCAGGTGCCGCCGCTTCCGCCGGGGGTCGCCGAGGCGGTGATCCTGGGCGAGCTGGGCGAGGATGCCACCGGCGTGTTCGAGCGCTTCGATTCCGAGCCGCTCGCGGCGGCGTCACTGGGCCAGGTCCACCGCGCGTCGTACCAGGGGCGCGAGGTGGTGGTGAAGGTGCTGAGGCCCGGCGTCGAGGAGGTGGTGCGCCGCGACCTCATCGTCTCGTTCCGAATTCTGTTTCTCCTCAATCTCCTCTTTCCCGGCCATCACGTCCGCGCGATCACGGCCATCGTGAGCGAGTTCTCCAAACGCATCTCCGACGAGCTGGACTTTCGGGAGGAGGCCCGGAACGCGGCCACGTTGAAGCGCAACTTCGCCGCGGAGCCGAAGGTGGTGGTGCCCGGCGTCGTGGCGGAGCTGGTGCGACGTCGGGTGCTGGTGCTGGAGTACGTCGAGGGGACCCGGATCGACCGGCTGCAGCAGCGGCTCGCGTCGGGGGAGCTTCGGCTCGACCGGCTGATGGCGACGATGGCCGAGATGTACATCAAGATGATGTTGGAGGACGGAGTCTTTCACGCCGATCCGCACGCCGGCAACCTGCTGGTGGACGCGGAGGGGCGGCTGGTGCTGCTCGATTTCGGAATGGTGCTCCAGGTGGAGCGGGAGACCCGGCGCCGCCTGGTGGAGGCGGTGCTCGCCGCGGCGCGCCAGGACGTGGACGGTCTGATCAACGCCTTCTACGAGTTGGGGATTCTGGATCCCGACGTCGACCGGGGGACGGTGCGCGACGCCGCCCGCAGCCTGATGGCGATCACGATCCGCGACGACCTCTCCTCCCGGCAGGTCCAGCAGGTGGTGGAGCAGGTGCTGCAGACCTTTTACGAGTGGCCCCTGATCCTGCCCTCGAACCTGGTGTACTTCGGCCGGGCCGCCGTGCTGGTCGAAGGCATCGGCCTGCGCTACGACCCCGAATTCAACGCGCTGGCGGCGGCGAGGCCGGTAGTGGCGCGCTCGGCGGAGCGGCTGATGCAGGGAGTGCTGGAGCAGGACCCGCGCGCCCGGATCACCGACTGGACTCAGGAAGCGATCACCGCGGTCCGAACGGTTCGCGATCTGGTGCGCCGGGTGGAGCGCGACGAGCTGAGAGTCCGGTCGCACCCCCGCGATACGTTGGAGCTCCAGCGCTTCCT
>JACCRH010000413.1 GCA_013813675.1 Gemmatimonadales bacterium | reverse complement strand
TCGCCTTCGAGTACGGCAGCCAACTGGTGTACGCGCTGGTGCACCGGGCGTCAGGGCTCGCGGGGGTGGCGGTCTTCGCCGGCCTGCTCATCGCCGCCAGCTACGCCGTCATGGGGCGGTTCCTGCTCCGGCGGGGGGCCGATCCGATGGTCACCTACCTGACCACGATCGTGGCCGCGGTCCTGGGAGGCGTGCACTGGGCCGCGCGTCCCCACCTCATCACACTCCTCGCCGTGATGCTTCTGCTCTTCTACCTGGAGCCGGGGGAGCGGCGCCCGCGCCTCTGGCTCCTGTTTCTTTTCTTCGTGCTGTGGGCCAACCTGCACGGCGGCTTCGTCTACGGCCTTACCCTGCTGGGGATCTACCTGGGGGGCAGCCTCCTGGAGTGGCGGTTCGGCTCGGATCCCGAGCAGTGGCGGCAGCGCTCCCGCTACTACACCGCCGCGCTGCTGATCGCCGGGCTCGGTACCCTGGTCAATCCCGTCGGACCCGAGCTGCATCTTCACATCATCCGCTTCTTCAGTGAACCGTTCCTGCGGGACAACACCGAAGAGTTCCTCTCGCCGGACTTCCACAACGCCGGCGGCCAGATGCTGCTGGTGTCTCTGCTCGGGATCCTGTCTCTCTTCGCCCTGGTTCCGGGCCGGCCGACCTATCCCCGGTTGCTCCTCTTGCTGGCCAACGTGGCCTTCGTGCTTCAGGCCCGGCGCAACGTGCAGCTCTACGCCGCGACGGTGTTCCCCATCCTCGCTCTCCACTTCGACGCCGTGGTGCGGCAACTGCCCGACTGGCGGGGCATCCGCGCCACCTTCGAGCGGGACGCGCGCCGGGGCACCGACGGGATCTTCATCGTGATGGTGACCGCGGTGATGGTGGCGGTCGCGGCATTCCGGGGGACGGTGGGGCCGATCGAAATCGTGGCGTCCGGACTGGATCCGAAAGCGTTTCCGGTAGCGGCCGTGGAGCGGGCGCGGCAGGAGCGGCTCGATGGCCGGATCTTCCACGAGTTCACCTGGGGCGGATATCTGCTGTACGCCTGGCCGGAGCAGAAGGTATTCATCGACGGGGGGACCGATTTCTACGGACCCGATCTTATGCGGACGTTCATGGAAACTCGAGGACTTAAGCCAGGATGGCGGGAGACGCTATCGAAGTGGAAGGTCTCCTATCTGCTGATGGACCCGGGCTCCGCGATCGTGAGCGAGTTGGTGCAGGACGGCGAGTGGGGCGTGCGATACTGTGACGAAACAGCGGTCTTGTTGGAGCGGGATGCGGCCCCGGGGGGAACCGGTGGAGCCGGCGCGCTGGCTCGGATCGAGCAGTGCACGGCTGATCCGGGGACTTTGGCGGGCGGGCAATCCAGCGCGCGATAGCTAGCGAGACCGGTGAGGTGAAGGAAGCTCGTAGCGAACCAGCTCGATGTCGCCGATCCGCTCCCGATAGGTGCAACGTCCGTGCTCGGCCTCGAGCGCCGCGAGGACGTCGCGCTCGAATCCATACAGGTACGACAGCACGAGCCACATCGCCGGCCGGCCGCTCCCCGCGATACGCGCGACCTCTCCCTCCACCCACCCGTCGTCGGGGCTCGGCGGCCGAACCGGTAGTCCGGGCCGCTCCTGAATCCCCGCCGACCGGCCGAGCAGCTCGAGGCGGCCGTCATGGTCGAGGCTCAGGGCGGCCGTGTCCGCGGAGGGATCGAAGCTTCCCGGCGGAGCATTCTCGAACGCCGGCCCGGCGGAGCTCGCGAGCGTGGCGACCCGCGCCAGCCGCGCCGTATCTGGCCGAATCCAGCGGGTGGTGTACAGGGTCCAGGCGGGGATGCTACCGGGGGCCAGGTACACGGCATCGCCTGGAGCGGCACTCACCGCAAACCGCCGGGCCACCGCCGCCATCGGCTCCTGGGCCGGCGCCCGCAGCACGAGGCGCAGCCCGTAGAAGGCCGGTCCCATCACCACGAGCAGTGTCGCCAGCGGCCAGATCCACGGCGCCGGCTCCTCCACCCTCCACGACAACACCTGAGCGAGCCCGGCCGCGACCAGGATGGCGAACAGCGGCGCGGCGAAGAGCAGCAGGCGGGTCGCCGTGGGATAGACGCCGGCCAGGGACGCGAGCAGGGCGAGGGCCATGGGGCCGGCAACGAGCAGCGCGGGGGCCGGGCGCGCGCGCGCGAGCCGGACCACGCCAAGTCCGGCGAGGACCAGGAGCACCGCCGGGATCAGGGTGTATGCGAGCTCCTCGATCACCTGTCCGGTCGGCCGGGTGGACCCCTCGAGGAACATGCCCCAGACGGCCTCCCGGATTCTCAGCGCGACGCGGATCAGCCAGCCCGGGCCCGGATTCAGGAATGCTTCGCGCCAGAAGACGAGCATGTAGGGATTGGTCGCCGCGTTCCGATAGACCAGCAGGTAGGCCAGCCCGAACGACGCGGCCGACGCGGCCACCCACTTGACCAGCCAGGGCGTCAGGTCCCGTCGCGCGCGCCGAGCCTCGGCGAACAGGGCGAGACCAATCGCGCCGAGCACGAACACGGCGGGTGCGGAGCACCAGGGAGCGAGGACGCCGGCGGCGACGAGGCCGCTGCGGGAGCGCGGGTCGCCGTAGGGATCCAGCACGTCGAGCGAGATGAGCAGCAGGAGACAGGTCACCAGCACGTCCACACCGTACGGCTTCACCGCGCTGGCATAGAAGATGAGATTCGGCGCGCAGGCGACGATGGCGGTGGCGAGCACCGCCGCCGGTTGGGACAGTCCCGCTCGGCGCGCCAGCGGATAGATCAGGAACAGCACGCCGATGCCGGCGAGGAACGGCAGCAGCTGGAGCGTCCAGTCGTGCATCCCGAAGACCGCCACCGCCAGGCGCTCGATCCAGAGGAACGCCACCGGCGCGGTCTGGTCGTAGTCGAGCGGCGCGAGCAGGTGGAGGAAGGACCGTGTGCCGATGTTGAGGGCGAGCCGTGCTTCGTCGATCCAGAGCGATCGGCCGCTGAGGAGGAGCACCACCCGCAAGGCCACGCCCCAGGCGAGGGCGACGGCCAGGGGCCAGGCCGGCGCTCGTTCGCCCTGACCGGTCGGATCCATTGCGTCAGCGTCCGCCGGCGAGTTGTGGCCTGTGAATCCGGGGGGCGTTGTCTACGTCGCTCCAAACACTCATTGGTGGGTAGATGTCCACGGCAGACTCATCGAGGGCGACTTACCTCCCCGATGGCCCCGTGCTTCGATCTCACTTGGATGCCTCTCGCGCCTTCTTCTTCTCAAGTCCCTTGGATCTCGTCGTCGCATAGGAGAGCAGTTCATCACGGTCACGACGCCTAAGCTCGAGCTTCACGCTGTCCCTCAATAGCTGGTAAAGTTACCAGTTCCACATGCCCTGATCGCCCATGCCCCCGGTGACCAAAGAACCGCTGATTGCTTTCAAGAAAGCTACGGTACGGGACAACCGATGAACTCGTCGGCATACCAGAACACGATGGGCAAACCTTCGGGATTCTAGTCTCTCAACCGCTGCTCTAACACGGCGAGATGGTGGGGGTGATAACGCGCAGAGCGTATTGCGGCGAACTGCGTCGCAACAATGCAGAGGCTGAGGCTTACGGCGATTGCACGTACCACCAATGCCGGGCCGCCCATAATACGGTGAACAACGAGAGGGACAGTCACGCAGAGTCCGACGATCGCTGTGATGAGATACCGCGGAGCGACTCCACCTAGCAGGCTGCTGAAAAACGAGGGCTGAAAGAGTATGGCGCTGGCGACGCGCGCCTTGTATCGTGGCGCGACCTCAGCGCCAGGAGCGCGTGATCCGGGGAGCCGAGCCGGGCCAGCGGGTGATGTTCAGCTATGTCGATCTCGAGCAGCGGATCCCCGGCGACCATCCCTTGCGGGCGATCCAGGCGCTGGTCGAGCCGGTGCTCCAGGGCCTGGTGGTGGCCACCACGGTGAGCGCGCCGGGCGGGACCGCCGAGGTCGACCAAGCCATCGAGCTCTGTGCCACTCAGCCGCCGCGAGCCGGGCGGCGGACCCTGGGCGCCGACCTGGGGTACGATCAGCGGAGTCTTAGTATCCTGGACGGCCGGACCACGCGCCACGCCGGCTATGCCACGAGCCAACAGCGCCGCAAACGGGTGGAGGAGAGTTTCGGCTGGAGCAAGACCGTCGGGCTCCTCCGCAAGCTGCGGCATCGCGGCCTGGCGCTGGTCGACTGATCTTCACCTTCACCATGGCGGCGTACAATCT
>JACCRH010000411.1 GCA_013813675.1 Gemmatimonadales bacterium | reverse complement strand
GTGCTTGGCTTCGGCCCCTGAGCGTTAGCGAAGGGGGACCATCCCGCCGTTCACTCGATCTCCACCCTCCAGGCGTAGTTCTCCAACTGCTCCACCTGTCTCCCCCCCTCCCGGCTGAGGAAGCGCGAACTCGGCCCCGTGCGACACCGTCAGGTACATCTCCTCGATGGACCGCTTGAAGTCCGCCGAGCAGGCGCCTCGCACCGTGGCGCCATGGGTCGGAGAGGGCCGCCACGACACCCGGAGCGCCCGGCCGCTCGGGCTCATCTCGTCGGGCACGAGCACGCCGCTCATGGCGACCTTGCCGTCGCCCTGGAGCACCAGCTCACCGTGCCGGCGGCGAGCCAGACCGGGGCCGGGGTGGCCCCGAGGTAGAAGAGGTTGCTACCGCAGAGCTTGCCGGAAGGCGGAGGGATTGCGGGGTGTGCCGCCGGGCGGGAGCGGCCGACAAATTCGTCAGCCGCGGAAGCGGTGGGGATCGATTCCGTAGCGGCGGATCTTGTAGTTGATGATCCGTTCGGTGCTGTTGAGGAGACGCGCCGCGCGAGCCCGGTTGCCCTGGGTGGTCTTGAGGGCGTCCTGGATGAGATTGCTCTCGAAGGCGGAGACCGCCTCGCCGAGCGAGCCGGAGACCACGGTGCCCGATGCTTCCGCCGTCTGCAGGATCGGCGAGAGATGGTGGCCGTGGATCACGTCCCCACCCGCGACGAGTACCGCGCGCTCGATGGTGTTCTCCAGCTCCCGCACGTTCCCGGGCCAGTGATAGCTCACCAGCATGTCGATCGCCGGGGTAGAGATCCGCTTGATGGCCCGGCCGTGGAGCCGGGCGTACTTCTCGACGAAGTGGTCGGCGAGGAGGAGAATGTCCGACTTACGCTCCCGGAGCGGCGGCACCCAGATGCTGAAGACGTTCAGGCGATAGTACAGATCCTCGCGAAACGACCCGTCCGCCAAGCCGCGCTCCAGGTCCTTGTTGGTCGCGGTGATCAGTCGTACATCGACCCGAATGGTCTCGCCGCCGCCGAGCCGATCGAACTCCCGTTCCTGGATCACCCGCAGCAGCTTGGCCTGGGTGGAAGGACTCAGCTCGCCGACCTCGTCGAGGAACAGGGTTCCGGTATCCGCCAGCTCGAAGCGGCCTTTCCGCCGCGCCTGGGCTCCGGTGAAGGCGCCGCGCTCGTAGCCGAACAGCTCGGACTCCACCAGCGTCTCCGGCAACGCGGCACAGTTCACCCGGACGAACGGCTTGCCCGCGCGGGGAGAGTGTTGGTGCAGCGCATGGGCGATGAGCTCCTTGCCAGTTCCCGACTCGCCCCGGATCAACACCGTCGCCGTGGTGCCCACCACCTGGCCCACCTCCTCGAACACCCGCCGCATCGGACCACTGTTGCCGATCAGGTGGGTGAACTCGTAGCGCTCGCGAAGCTCCTGGCGGAGCTGGGTGTTCTCTTCGACCAGCTTGCGGCGCTCCGCATCGACCAGGCGCTGGATCCGGAGCGCCTGGGCGATCATCCCCGCCGTGATCCGAAGCGCATGCACCGTCCGGTCACCATCTCGGCCGGGCACGTAGCGCTGCTCCACCGCCAGAGTCCCGACCGACCCGCCATCCAGGACGACCGGGACGCAGATGAAGGTGATCTCGCCCTCTCGTTGCCTCCGATCCGCCGCGCGGTGAAGGAAGGATGGCTCCCGGCTCACGCGGGGCACCACCGCTGGCGTGCCCGACTGGGCGACCGTTCCGGTGACTCCTTCACCCATCCGATAGCGTACCCGGCCCTGAGGCTTGGGATAGCCCAGCGCGGCCTCGACTACGAGCATGCCGCTGGCTTCGTCCAGCAGGGTGATCGCTCCGCGCAGGGCCCCACAGCGTCGCTCCAGCACCTCCAGAACCCCATAGAGGCCGGCCGGCAGGTTGAGCGTATCGGTCAGCGCCTGGCTCACCTCGACCAGCATCGCCAGCTTGCGCGCGTCCTCGCCGGCATCGGGAGCAGGCGCGGTTTTCGGGCTCGCACCGTCCCGCGTCTCATCGGCTGCGGGAGACTGTCCCGCCTCGGGCAGGAGCGAAGGCAGGCTGAAGACGATTTTCCGGGGACTACTCACCATGACCGTTCCATATCTGGGTTATCGAAGTGTAACCGCTACCGGGAAAGAAATGCACGTCTTGGCTGGTGTCGCCCCCCAACGTACTGCGATTCTGGCGTTGCGATCGCCGTATTGTGCAGATTGTGCTCATGGAGGTTGACACAACGACAGCGGGACATCTAGCTTCCCAACGCACCGGTGCGCCGAGCGGTCCGCCACCGGGCTGGCTGGGGCGGGCATGACTCACTGAGGGGTTCGGGGCACCGGCAAGGGCTGGCTGGGTGTTCCACAAGACGACGGGGCGCACGACTCAGTCGCGCGCCCCGTCATACTGCCAGGTCAGGATCGAACCTTAGGGCTCGTTCGAGTCCGCCCGCCCGCCGAGGGCGATCTCCAGTCCCAGCGAGGCCACGATGTCGTTCTGAAATTCGTTGCCACCGCCGAAATCGCCGTCGTAGAAATAGTCCTCGACGTCCAGCCGGATGGCGGAGCGCCCGCTCTCGCCCAGCGCGAACCTGAATCCCAGGCCGGCGGTGCCACCGAAGTCGGTGTTGCTTCGATCTTCATTGAACACGCTACGGCCTCTGGTGAGCAGCGCGGGTCCGGCACCGATGTAGAATCCCACAGGATTGGTCACCGGGCTCAGGGCGAGCAGCACCCGGCCGCTGGCCGCGAACAGGTTGGTGTTTCGCTCGTTGATCGTCTCACCGCCCACCCTCGCCGGGGAATAGCCGCCGGTGGCTTCGAAGCCGAGGATGCCGGTCCCCCAGAAAGTCAGCCGAGCTCCACCCATCACGCTGATGTCGCGGTCGAAAACCGCGTTGTCCAAGTCTTCGAACGAGTTTCGAGTGGGGATGTAGGCCCCGACCCATGGCGTCAGGCTCACGCCACCTTGGGCCTGCGCCGTGCCGGGCATTGCCGCGGCCAGGCCTGCGGCGACCAGCAGGGCAGGAACCACTCCACGTAGCTTCTGGATCGACATAGACTCTCCGAGAATGCGAGGCTGCCGCGCGCCACTGGCCGGCGGCACCGGGCGCCAGCCCGGCACGTGCAGCATGGCATCCGACGGCGGGCAGCGCTGTGAAGGGTGGCCCCTGTGGATGTGAGTCAGCCCACTCCGACAGGCTATCTGATGCCACTCCGACAGGCTATCTGATGCCAGGGCCGTTGCTTAGCTGCCCCGGCGCTTCCGGGTGGCCGCCGCCTTGCGAGCGGAGGCAGATTTCGCCGCCTTGGGGCGTCGCGCGGCGGCCTGACCGCCTTTTTTCCCGCCCTTTCGCGACGGCGCGCTATTCACCTTCTTCCCGCGGCCGGAGCCGCTCTTCTTGCCTCCGCCGGTCTCTTTGTTGACGGTGGCCCACGCCCGCCGCTCCGCCTCCTTCTCCGAAGCTCCGCCCTTCTTGTACCCCTCTTCGATGTGCCGCGCCTGCCGCTTCTGTTTCGTGGTGTAGGAGGACTTGTCGCCCCGAGGCATCAGTGGCTCCAGTATGAGGTGCTGCATTCCTCGCCAGTGCCGGAGCGCTATGCCGTAAGTCGGATCACACCGGGAGACCTGAACAAGGTGGGTGGAACGGGCACGAGGCCCGTTCCCGGCGAGATGAAATTGAGAAGGGGATCTGAGGGGTCTAACAATGAGGGTAGAGGGTCAACGGCTCATCCGGCCACGGAGCAGGGGACTCAGGGCTGTCTCGGACGTCTCGCAGTTCTCCGTTTTACCATACTCCCACCGTATGGCAAGATAGGTCCTGGAAGAGAGGTCGCTGTGCGGTGGATCACAGGTGCTCGACTTTCGGTTGGCCGGCGCGTGACCCAGGTGGCCCAACGCCGATTGACTTCCGCCAGTCTCCTTCCTAAATCCCGGGGTTCGTTTCCGGACCCCCATGGAGGCGCCCGACATGCAGGCTCGCTCAACCGTACGGCGATTCACCAGCGTGCTCCTGCTGCTCGCGACGCTCGGGTGGGCCCACCCGCTGGCCGCGCAGGAACCCGAAGAACCCGAGCCCAGCGCCCCGTGGCGGACGAGCTATTTCCCCTATCTCAGCGGCATGGCGAATGACGGTCCGGTCATCTCCGCCCGGATTCGCTATTGGCAGCCCGCGCCGTACGAGGCGCGGACGACCTACAACGGCGCGCTGGACGGAGCGGCCGGCATCAGCTTTCGCGGGACCCGCTACGCCGCGGTGCGCTTCCGGGCGCCAGGGCTGGTGCAGGACTGGCGGCTCGACGCCTCGCTAGTGGCCGAGCGGCTGGTGCGGTTCGGGTATTTCGGGCTGGGGAACGACACCGAGTACGCCAGGGACCAGGTGAGCGACGACACGCCGTTCATCTTCCGGGTCCGCCGTATTCGCTACCAGGGACGAGTGGAGCTCACCCGCAGGGTGCGCGGCCCATTTCAGGTCGCGCTGCGGGCCGACGTGGGGCGGGTGCGGTTCACCAGTCTCCCCGGTCCGTCTCTGTTCGACGCCGACTTCGGCGAGCGCCTGGAGGAGGACGACGTGTCGGCCCGGCTGGCACTGGTCTACGACACCCGGGACAACGAGTTCAACACACTCCGCGGGTTTTACGCCGAAGCGGGCACCCAGGTGGGAAGCGGCGGCGATGGCTACACCAGGCTCTACGGCGTGCTGCGGGGCTACGTGCCCCTGCGCGAAGGAACCGTGGTGGCGGCACGGATCGTGGGCTCCGGCATGGGCGGAACGCCGAGTCTTTACGCCCGGTTCGATCTGCCCACCTGGAACGAGCAGGTGCCGATGCTGGGCGGCGAATATTCCCACCGCTCGTTCGACACCGGGCGCTTTGCGGGCAGAGGGGCGTTCTTCGGCAACCTCGAGGTCCGGCACGACCTGCTCCCCTTCGGCGACCTCGGCGCCATCACCCTGCTCGCGTTCGTCGATGCGGGACGGGTGTTCGAGGAGGAATCGTTCCGGCTCACCACCGACGACCTGCACGTCGGCGGCGGCGGCGGCGTGGCGCTGCGGATCCTGCGATCCACGATCTTCACCTTCAACTTCGCCGGCGGACCGGATGGGTTCAACTTCTCGGTGGGGAACGGGTGGATGTTCTGAACGGCGGGTGATGAGAGCGGCGCTTCGCGCAAGAGCGAGGCGCCGCTTTAGCTGTCATCTGTCATCCCGAGCGGAGCGAGGGATCTTGTCGGCGCTGTCCGGGAACCAAGCAGGCAAGATCCCTCGCTTCGCTCGGGATGACATTACCGCTCGCCACACTCGCTCAGCCAGCGCCGCTCAACGATCCCCTCACCAGTCCCTATGCCGCCGACCTCCCCAGGCCTGCGGCCGCCAGCACTTCACGGAGTGTAGTCTCCCCCCGGTCCTTGGCGTACCACTTCCGGATCTGCGGGTAGAGCTCGGCCTTGGGCACCACCGGCCGCTTTTCCAGCACCCATGCCTGAAGCTCGGCAGGACGGGGCCCCCAGTGACCCAGCTCGCGGAAGCTCTCGTCCAAGGCGATCACGATCGGGATGGAGCGTGAGCCGTTGGTGAGATAGTGATCCATCAGCTCCCCATGCTCGTCGCGGCGCAGCACGCGCAGCTCCATGCCCGGCGCCGCATCGGCGAAGCGGGCGAGGATCGGGACGGTGCTGGAGGCGTCGCCGCACCAGTCCTCGGCGATCACCAGCAGGCGACGCCTGGTGCCGGGCGGCACCGCCTGGATGGCCCACTCGGGCACCCGCACGATGCGGTAGATCCCCTCCCAGAGCCCC
>JACCRH010000389.1 GCA_013813675.1 Gemmatimonadales bacterium | reverse complement strand
ATCGCGCGCGATCTTCCCGAGCCTTCACCGCTGGCGCACGAGATTCTGAACGCCAGACCCTACGCCTTCCTGGACGACGCACCGCTGGAGGAGCGGCGCACCCAGGCGGTGTACACCCGCCGTGCCTTCGAGCCCTCCTCCGCCGACGATCTCGGCACCCTGGATCCGGCGGCGATCGAGCGGGTTCGCGGAGAGGTATGGCCCGAGATCCAGCATGCCGACGAGCTGCACGACACCCTGCTCACCTCGGGTTTTCTGACCGAGGCCGAGGCCGTGTCCTGGACCGGCTTAATGGAGGAGCTGGTCGGGGCCGGGCGGGCCGCACGGGTGGAGCAGGCCGGCAACCGACCGGCCCTCTGGGTAGCGGTGGAGCGGTTGCCCGACGTCGCGCTGCTTCTCGACAGCGGCGCGCGCGAGCCGGCGGTCCGCGAGCTGTTCCGCGGCCGGCTTGGCATCGTCGGTCCGACGACCGCCGGGGCGCTCGCAGCCCCGCTCGGCCTGCCGGAGATCGAGGCGGACGCCGCGCTCGCCGCGCTGGAGGCGGAGGGGGTCGTGCTTCGGGGGAGGTTCACCCCGCGGGCCGGCCCCGCGGAGCTGGAGTGGTGCGACCGCCGCCTGCTGGCGAGGATCCACCGCTACACCCTCAACCGGCTCCGCGCCGAGATCGAGCCGGTGAGCCCGGCTGACTTCATGCGCTTCCTGTTCGCGTGGCAGCGGGTGGACCCGGAGCATCGGGTGGCGGGTCTCGAAGGGCTCGCGGCGGTGATTACCCAGCTCGATGGGTTCGAGCTCCCCGCGGTGGCCTGGGAGAGCGATGTGCTCGCGGCTCGAGTCGAGGAGTACGATCCCGGCCTGCTGGACACCTTGAGTCTGACGGGGCGGGTGGCGTGGGGCAAATCGGTGGGGCAGCGCAGCGGCACTGGCGGCCCCATCCGGTCGACGCCAGTCGCCCTCTTCCTGAGAGAACATGCCGGAGCCTGGCTGGCGAGCTCCATCGCGGTGGACCAGAGCCGACTCTCCAGCAATGCCTCCCTCCTGCGCGAGGTGCTGCAGCAGCGAGGCGCGTCGTTCTTCCACGAGCTGATGCCGTTGTCGGGGCTCCTCACCTCCCAGGTGGAAGAGGCGCTGAGCGGATTGGCCGGCCTGGGCCTGGTCACCTCGGACAGCTTCGCCGGGCTCCGGGCGCTGATCACACCCTCCAGCAAGCGCAAGCCGCTCGGCGGCGGCCGGCGCCGCCACCGCACCGCGCCATTCGGCATCGAGAGCGCCGGCCGGTGGGCATTGGTCCACCGGGGAGCGGAAGCCGGGGACGAGGCCAGCCGGGTCGAGGTGGCCGCCCGCGCCCTGCTCCGCCGCTACGGCGTGGTGTTCAGACGGCTGCTCACCCGGGAGAGCGGCGCGCCGGCGTGGCGCCATCTCCTGCTGGTCTACCGCCGCCTGGAGGCGAGAGGTGAGATCCGCGGCGGGCGATTCGTCTCCGGTATGTCGGGCGAGCAGTTCGCCCTGCCCGAGGCGGTGGGGCAACTCCGCGCCATTCGCCGGCGGGAGCGCTCGGGACTGGCGGTCTCCGTCAGCGCCGCCGACCCGCTGAACCTGGCCGGCATCGTCACCCCGGGCGAGCGGATCGCGGCAGTGAGCCGGAGCCGGCTGCTGTACCGCGACGGCGTTCCGGTGCTGGCATTGGAGGCGGGCGAGATCAGGCCGCTCGAGCCGGGGGCGGATGAGCCGACCGCAGAGATGGTGCAGGCGCTGGTCCGCAAGCGGCTCAGCCCGGCGTTGCGCGCCCGGCTGGCCCTGTCAGGCACACCCGCCGCCTCGATGCCGGAAGGAAGACGACCTGCCAGACGAACCGCCCGGAAGAAAGTGGCGAGCCGAACTCACACACGGGATCCCACCGGCTGATGCACGATAGCCTGGCGGCGTCGCTGGCGGACCGCTATCGAATCGAGCGGCGGCCGGACGGAGGCCTGGCGCTGCTGGGCCGCGGCGGCACCGCCACCGTCTACCTCGCCCACGACCTCCGGCACGACCGCCCCGTCGCTCTGAAGGTGGTCCACCAGCACCTCGCCGCCTCGGTGGGATCCGAGCGATTCCTCCGCGAGATCCGCTTCATCGCCCGGCTTTCCCATCCCCACATTCTGCCGCTCTTCGACTCCGGCGAGTCGGCCGGCCTCCTCTACTACGTCATGCCCTATCTCGCCGGCGAGTCGCTGCGCCGCCGGCTCGACCGCGAGGGACGGCTTCCGGTCGCGACGGCGGTCCGGATCGTCTGCGGCGTCGCGCTGGCGCTTGACTACGCCCACCGGCAGGGTGTGATCCACCGCGACATCAAGCCGGAGAACATCCTTTTCGAGGACGACCAGGCCGTGGTCGCGGACTTCGGCATCGCGACCGCGATGGAGTCCGCCGGCTCCGACCGCCTGACCGAAACCGGCCTCGCGGTCGGCACTCCGGCGTACATGAGCCCCGAACAGGCGGGTGGGGGCACGGAGATCGACGGGCGGAGTGACATCTACAGCCTGGGATGCGTGCTCTACGAGATGCTCGGCGGCGAGCCGCCCTTCGGCGGCCCGACGCCCCAGTCGGTGATGGCGAAGCAGGTCGTGGCACGACTGCCGTCGATCCGCCTGCTGCGCCCCGAGGTGTCGGACTCGGTCGAGCGGGTGCTCACCAAGGCGCTGGCCAAGGAGCCAGGGGATCGCTTCGCCACGGGTGCCGAGCTGATCGGCGTGCTCCAGAGCGCGGCGTCCGGTGCCGGCTCGGATGGCCGGGGCCGCCGACGCGCGGCCGCGCTGATCGGCGTCGGCGCGATCGCGGCGACCGTTCTGTTGTTCGCGCTCGGCATCTCCGATCGCCGCGACAAGACGCCGGAGACGCCGCGGATCGCCGTCCTGCCGTTCCAGAACCTGGGCGCCGCCGAAGAGAGGTACTTCAGCGACGGGATCACGGAGGAGATCACCAGCCGGCTGGCCATGATTCCCCGGCTCGGCGTCATCTCCCGCACCAGCGCGGAGCAATACCGGGAGACGGCCAAGTCGGTCAAGGACATCGGCAGTGAGCTGGGCGTGGACTACATCCTCGAGGGAAGCGTGCGGTGGCAGAAGGCCGGCGGTTCGAGCCGGGTGCGGGTCACGCCGCAGCTGATCCGCGTCGCCGATGACCGCCACCTCTGGGCCGGGCGGTACGACGAGACGCTGGAGGAGGTGTTCCAGGTGCAGAGCCGGATCGCGGAGCAGGTCGCCGCGGCGCTCGACCTGGCGCTCAAGGCGC
>JACCRH010000387.1 GCA_013813675.1 Gemmatimonadales bacterium | reverse complement strand
TGGGCTGCGCGGGCAAGTCAGAGGAGAAGGCTCAGGAGGTCGACCCCACCCAGTCCAGCGCCGAGGTGGCCCTGGAAGTCGAGAACCACGGGTGGAGCGACGTCGTGATCTACCTGGTCCGCGGCACCGCGGTTGACCGGCTCGGCATGGTCGGCTCGCTCAACACCAAGACCTTCGTCTTCCCCTACCGCAAGCTCGGTGTCGGCACCGACGCCCGCCTCCGCGCCGATCCGATCGGCGGACCGAGGACGTTCACCAGCGAGAATCTGCTGGTCCAGCCGGGGCAGTGGATCAAATGGACGCTGGAGAGCGATCTCACGAGGTCGTTTCTGGCGGTGTATTGACCGGACGGGCGGAAAGCGTGCAGCGCGCTGAAAAGTATTGCCAATTGTCATCCTGAGCGAAGCTAAGGAGCCCATGCTCGGATATGGGCTCCTTCGCTTCGCTCAGGATGACAATCTTGCTTGTCGGCCCCTCCGTCCCCCATCCGCCTGTCCTTACGCGTTGCGGTCGAGGCACCCGGTGTCCGGGACGTTGGGGTTGTTTTCCTCCCGCCGCGGAAGCGGCAGGTTCACGTCGACACCGTAGCTGAGCCCGCCCTTGAAGTAGTCTCCGGTGGGGAAGACCGCGTCGGCCTCTCGCCCGTACTGACGAATGAGCCGTCGCATGTCGCCCAGCCGGTGCCCGGTCGCATACAGCCAGAACGCCCGCTCCCGGAACAGCAGATCGGTAGCTTCGTCGAAGTCGCCCGGCTCGTCGAGCGGGTCTAACGACGCCCCGTCGCGGAGGTCATTCAGCCGCTGGGTCATCGCGTCGAACGCATTGGCCTGGAGCTCGCTCTCGGCGATGATGAGCTGGGCCTCCAGGTAGTCCGCCGTCGGGATCGAGGACTCGAAGCTGGGGAACTTGTTGGGAAACCAGCTCTCGGTGTTGTTGTCCGACCCGATGCCCGAGTCGCCCGTGACTCGCAGATCCTCGGCCGATACGTAGTCCAATCCCACCCCGCCCTCCTGGTCGAAGACCCCGAATTCCCCGTTGTTGAACGCCTCGAAGACCCCGTTGTGCAAGGCGGCCGGGGTGGTGGCGTGTTCGGTCTCGTAGAGGAAGTCCGAGGGAACGCTGGCGACTGCGAGCGCGGCCTCGGCGAATAGCGCCTGATTCAGGAGCGCGCGCCCGAGTCCAACCGAGGCCAGGGAGTGGATCGGATCGCCGGGGGCGATGCTGGGGTGCGCGAGGGCCGCGTTGAACCGCGCGATAGCGGTGTCGAAAACCTGGGCCGTGGTGAGCGGCTGCCCGAAGACGGTCGCGTCATTTTCGACCCGGCTCACGGGTATGCCCGAGCAGAAGTCCTCGGCGAGGAAGATGTAGCTCAGGCCCGCGAGGGAGAGCATTTCGGGGATGCCGGTGTCGGCATCGGGGTCCTCGCCGAACGCCTGGAGTGAAACCGCAGCGTCTTCCGCCGAGGACCGAGCGCGGTGGAGTGACTGAAAGAACGCCCCGAGTCCGGCAGTGGTCGGCTGGGCCAGCCGGGTGTCTATCTCCGTGCGGCTGGGGATGAACCCGGGGTTGACGAACTCGTCGGCCAGAATGCCGCTGGTCAGGATGTGGCCGTCCGAGTTGTCGTTGAAGGTGTCCTCGCTGCCCGGGATGGCGACCGGATTGAAGTCCCCGTCCTTGGCCAGGGTGAAGGTGCTGATGGCGCCCAGGCGCTTGGTCTGCGCGCCGGCCGGCGTATTCAGCTCGTCGTCGCCGACGATGTTGGGTTGCTCCGTGTCGAGAATCCCGCAGGCGGCCACTCCGGCGATGAAGAGGGAGAGGGCGGCCGTGGCGCGGGTATGGTGCGAGCGGCGCATCGCTGTCGTCTCCCGGTCAGAAGCCAAAGTTGAAACGCGCGACCCAGTGACGCACCTGGGGCTGCGAGAAGAAATCGGTGGCGGCGAAGTTGCTGCCGCCTTCACGTCCCTGGCCGAAGCCGTTGACCTCGGGATCGATGCCGCTGTAGTCGTCGATCGTCCAGAGGTTCCGGCCGCTCAACGTGAGGCTAGCGCGGCTGGCGCCCAACGACCGCGCGATCCGGTCCGGAGCGTTGAAGGTCAGCGACAATTCCCGGAGCTTGATGAACCACGCCGGCTCGAAGAAGCCCCACTCGGTGATGCCGGCGTCATCCCCGTAGGCGTAGGCCGCGGCGTTCGCCTGCTGCTCGAGTGTCGCGGCCGGGTCCACCAGGGCCTGGCAGTAGATGAGCACCGCGCAGCGGAAGGAGTCGGTCCCGTTTTCGATCCAGTGCCCCCCACGGTAGTCGAACAGCGCGGCCACGCTGAACAGGTTTTGGAAGAACGAGAGCCCGGTCCGCACGCCGAGCTCTCGGGTGGGGAGGGCGGAGCCGCGGAAGACAGCCGTGTCACCGATCGTGTATTCGCCGGGCTCGATGACATTGTTGCCGTTGGCGTCGTCGAAGCCGAGGATGGGACGGTCCCAGATACCGCCCAGCGGATAGCCCTCGACGTGGCGCTGGATGAATCCCAACGTGATCGGCTCCACGTCCACGCCCAGCTCGTTGAGCCGGTTCCGGGTGAACGAGCCGCTCACGGTGAGATCCCAGGCAAAGTCGGGATGGTCGATGATCCGGCTGTCCAGGCGGAGCTCGATGCCCTGATTGGAGACCTTGCCGAGGTTGAAGAACTGGGTGGTCGTCGTTCCCAGCGAGGGCACGATCTCCCGCTCGATGAGAGCATCCCGGGTCTGCTTGTAAAAATAGGTGGCCTCGAACGAGACCCGGCCTCCGAACAGGCCGGCATCGAAGCCGGCCTCGATCTCCTGCGACAGTTCAGGCTTGAGATCGGCGTTGCCCAGGTTGGCCAGGCTCACACCGCTTCCGGACG
>JACCRH010000367.1 GCA_013813675.1 Gemmatimonadales bacterium | reverse complement strand
TCGGGAACTTGGGGTGGTCGACCGTGCTCTACGTCCGCTTTCTGCGCGGCCGCGGCCCCTTTGCCAGCCTCGAGCGCTGGCAGACGGCCTACCTGCCAGCATACTCCGTCTGGGCCGCGATCGTCGTCATGGGCTTCCCCCCGGTGTTCGGGTTCGATTGAGGCCTGCGCCGCTGGATGGCGGGAGCGAAGCGCGTCAAGTCCAGAAACTTTTTCTTGTACGTATGGTCGGACTGATCCTGGCCGGCTTTGTTTTTTTCCCGGACCAAAGCGTCGAGACCGAAGCAAAAATCCGAACCCGTTAGAAGGGTCAGCGGCTGCGCGTGACGGGCACTGTGCTGAGCATCGAGCGGGACTACGAAGGCCGAAGTCTGCAGGGGACCGCGCCGATAGCGAGGTCACACTGGCGAGCGGGGTATAACCTCAGTTTCTAGGCCGCACGCCTGCCCTTATGCTTTACTCGACAAAACCTGGCACTCGAGTGAGTGAAGTACGTCAAAGTACGGCATGAAAGCCAGCAAACTCCAGCAGCGGGTGCCTCGACGATGGCGTCCCAACCAAACAGCTTAGAAACGCAGTCGCGTCTTCCTGAGAAGGCTGTCGAATCGCGGGTCCGAACGCACGGGATCGACCCGCGGGTCAACCCTGAGATACCCGATCCAGGGGGATTGCTCGTCATATGCACTCTCGAGCCAGTCCAACCCGACCTTGGTATCACCTAGCGCGATATAGATGACAGCAACGTGATACGCGGAGACATGCCGGCGCGTGGACGCGTTCGCGAGGCGAGCGAGCGTCGCGCGCGCTTCGCTCGTCATTCCCGCCCGGGCATAGGCATGACCTAAGGAGGCCAGATAGAGCAAGTTTCCCCCGTCTATGGCCAACGCTCGTTTGGCCTCCGAGACGCCTCCTCGAATCGGCCGGATTGCTCGTACGCCCACCCGAGGTGCCAGTGCGCGGGGGCGAAATTGCGATCCAGCTCCAACGCCTTCCTATACTCCGCGATCGCGTCCTCCGGCCTCCCTGCGAAATAGTACCGTAGACCGACCCAGGTTTGGATGATGGGCGAGAGTGGATCGAGGGCACGGGCGGTCACCGCCTGTTGCAGCGCTTCGTCGTGCCGACCCATCGCCGACAGGACCCCCCCGTACCAGTGGTGCGCGGTCGGATAGCTGGGGTCGAGCTCGATTGCCCGACGATACTCGCGCTCGGCAGCCGTCCAGTCGTGATCGAACTCGAAGAGAATATGCGCCATCGAAGCGTGCGCCTCCGCCAGCGTGCTGTCGAACGCCAACGCCCGCACTGTGGCACTCTTGGCCTTTGGGAACGTCTCACGTGGCGCCAGGTGGCTGTACCACCCACGAAAGATCCACCCGTCGGCGATCCCCACCCAGGCCCGGGGATAGCCGGGGTCCAGGTCGACCGCCCGTTGGAAGTAGTCGAGCGCGGTTTGGATGTTCGCTTCCGTGCGCTTGTTCCAGAAATACCGGCCCTTCAGGTAGAGCGTGTATGCCTCGTAATTCCTGGTCGGCTGGGCGCTCAACCGATTGCGCTCGCCTTCGACCAGCGTGACACCCAACTTCTCGATCACTTGCTCTGCGATGTCCGACTGTACGTTGAAGATGTCGGTGATCTCCCGATCGTAGGTCGCCGCCCAGAGTTGTCGTTCGTCCTGGGCTCGGAGGAGCTCGAGAGTGATGCGGACACCCCTCGAGCCACTGTCCGCGCCGGCCCATCGCACGCTGCCGATCAGGAGATAGTGAATCCCCAGCTCCCGACCGATCTCTCGCATCGTCCTGTTGGTGCGGGTGTATCGCTGGACCGCCCGGCTCGGTACCAGGCCAAGGCCACTCACCGCGCCCAGGCGGCTTGTGATCTCATCCGTCATGCCTGCCGCGAAATACTCGTCGGCGGCGGGACCGAGATTCTCGAACGGGAGCACCGCGATGGTTGTCGGCCGATGGGCATCCTCGGCCGACGTGCCTGCAGGCCGTTGAGTCGTGCCTCCACGATCGCCGACCTTCCGGAGCCAGACGGTTGCGCCCAGGGCGACTACGAGCAAGCCCACCAGCAGGAGGACGGCCCACCCGGCGCGCCGCCTTAGGTCAACCCGCTCGCCCGTGCGACGGGTTTGGCCCGCGGAGCGATCCGCCGGCCAGTCCGACCTCAGGCCTTCCGCCGCCGCCGAGGCAAACTCGGCTGTCGTGTCAAAGCGATCGGCCGGCATTCGTGCCAGCGCTCGGCGGACGGCCTCCTCCAGGGCGGGTGACACCGTCTCCCGTACGGTCGACAGTCGCGGCGCGGGCTCGCTCAGCTTCCTGGCCAGCACGGCCTGGGGGCTGGACCCGCCGAACGGTGGATCACCGGTAAGCATTTCATACAGCACGCAGGCCAGCGAATACGTGTCGCTGCGTCCATCTACATCGCCCTGCGCCATCGCCTGCTCGGGACTCATGTATACCGGGGTTCCCAGCGCCAACCCGCTCTCCGTAAGCCGGGCGCCCTGCGCCACGCCTAAGGCCGTCGCCACTCCAAAATCGGCGACCACAGCGTGTTCCCCCATGAACAGGATGTTTTCCGGTTTGATGTCGCGGTGTACGACGCCAAGGCGGTGGGCGTAGGCAAGGCCATCGGCCACATCTTGCACTATCCGAACTGCCTCCCCGATGGGAAGCTGATGCTGGCGGACCAGCCGATCACGTAGTGTTTCTCCCTCCACGTATGGCATGACGTAAAACACGAAACCGTCCGCCTCGTCGGAATCGTGCAGGGGAAGGATATGGGGATGCGTGAGAACGGCGGCGATCTGAATCTCGCGCAGGAAGCGCTCCGGGCCGAGTGCAACCGCCAGCTCGGGCCTCAAGACCTTGACCGCCACCCGCCGGTCGTGCTTGAGATCCTGGGCGAGGTAAACCGTCGCCATTCCCCCCCGACCGGCTTCTCGCATGATGCGATAGCGCGAGGCCAGGGCAGCTCGAAGTCGCTCGAATTGCTCCGCGTGGTCGCGCACGACGTGCAACTCCCACCGATGGGATCGGTAAGATGGAGTGACGGGGCCGGGAAGGCCAGTTGGGGAGGAAGGGCTCGACGCTCCTTGCCCCGCGCCAATGCGCCGCGCCTCCCGTGAGCGCCCTGCGGAATGTACGTTAGCGCGGGTGCGGGCCGTTGCTGTATCGCGGTGCCCGTGATTTCATCTGACGGTTCGGGGAACTCCTACGGATACTGACGTTCTGATTGTGGGAGCGGCTCAGGCTCGCCGATCAGCTCGGTCGGCGAGGCGTGTGGGTTCGGAGGGCGCTTTGCTGGAGCGTTCCCGTATCCAATAAAGGGTGCATCTTGTTTGATGGAGTCGAGTACCGCGCCGCCGAGAACCCAGGGCCTATCAATAGGAGGACCTCGTGGGCATCTATGAATCGTCCCGCACGCGAGTCGCACCGGTGTTCGGGCGACTGCAGTGTTTCGATCCATCCGGGAGACTGTGGCTCCAGGGACTCCTTGAACTGGCGAACACTCGAGACTTGCCGAGGCCGGAGGCCGGCCCCTCCCGCCTACGGGTGGCGAAATGGTGGCCAAGGGAGGCGAGACTGGCAGCTCCCCCAGGCCTTCTGCGCTGGCTCCTGGAGAATGCGGAGGAGCCACGTAACGCCGCCGCGTGGGGCCGTAGGCCAGAGGTCATGGCTAACCGGCGCCGGGTGGTTGACCGAGATGCCGATACTCTGGCTGGAGCATTGCGGAGTCTTCAAGAACGCCGCCCCTCTTCTCGTGCCTGGTACGTTCTCGAAGGGCCGAGTCAACCAGACGTCTATCTGGATTCTGCCGACGCAGTGATCGTTGTAGAGGGAAAACGGACTGAGACCGGGCCGACAACTTCCACGGCCTGGATGAGTGTGCGGCATCAGATGCTCCGGCACCTGGATGCAGCCTGGGAGCATCGACAAGGTCGGCGAATCTACGGCCTGTTTATAGTAGAGGCGGGGAAGGAAGCCATCTCCGTCGAAGCCTCGTCCGCTTGGCATGAAGCTGTCGAGTCAACGATCTCGGACGAGGTGCTCAAGGGCAGTCTGCCGCACCGGTCGTCAGATGAGCGATCGCAGATCGCTAGCGCTCTGCTTGGGGTGACCACCTGGCAGGCCGTCTGCGACGAATTCCAGATACCTCGCGAAGTCCTCATCTCGGAAGTACTTGATGATCGGCCGGCGCCGACGACCACGCGTAGGAAATCCGGCACGGCTCTGCGACCTACCCCGCAGCCCGATGACCTGGACCAGGCGGAGGCATCGCAAACGGCTCCTAGCTCGGCAACCTGAGCATTTTAAGCGGGTATGCGACGGCAAGGCCCAGACCAGGGGCCCGAATCACCAAGTCGTCGCCATCATTCGTTGTGGTCGTGGTTCGATCGCTGGCATCTTGCGTGTACGCCGGCGTACCGCCCCCCACGCAAGCTACCTGACAGTTCCAACCCGTGTCGCCCTGTCCCTCGTGGCGGAGAACATACCCCAGACCGACATGAACATCGCCGCGATCACCGGCCCGATGACAAAGCCGTTTACGCCGAAGATGGCGATACCTCCCAGCGTGGAAATCAGGACGACATAGTCCGGCATTCGGGTGTCCTTGCCCACCAGGATCGGACGCAGCACGTTGTCAACCAGGCCGATCACCACGACGCCGTACGCCATCAGCACGAGTCCCTGCCACGTCTCGCCGGTCACCAGGAGATAGATGGCGACCGGCAGCCAAACCAGCGCGGCTCCCACCGCGGGCAGCAGAGACAAGACACCCATCAGGGCCGCCCAAAGCACCGGTGCGTGGATCCCCAGGATCCAGAAGATCAGACCGCCGAGGGCGCCCTGGACGACGGCGACCACGAGGGTGCCTTTGACGGTGGCCCGGATGACGCCAGTGAACCCACTGGCCAGTGTGCGAAGGGATTCCGGGTGCAAGGGAATCGCGGCCCGGATGCGCCCTACGAGAGCGTCCCCGTCGCGGAGCAGAAAGAACAGCAGGTAGAGCATGATGAACAGACTGAGCACGAAGTTCGCCATGTTCTGCCCCAGGCTCAGCGCCTGTCCCGCAAGGAACTGGCTGCTCTTCCTGGCTGCCTCCGACAGCCGCTCCTGCACCAGGCTCAGATTCGTCAGCCCGAAGCGGTCCAGCAGGCTCGTGACCCATCCGGGCAACGCGTTGAAGGTCTGTTGAAAATATCGGCCGATGTCGAACTCTCCCGATTGGATGCGTTGGTACACGCCGGCCCCCTCCTGTACCAGCAGGACCGTGATCAGCGTCAACGGCAGAATCACCATCAACACGATGATCACGAGGGTGGCGAGGGCGGCGAGCGTGCGCCGGTGTCGCAGGGACCGCCGCAACCGCCGGTAGAGCGGGGTGAAGACGATCGCGAGGATGACCCCCCAGAGCACCGCCCCGAACAGCGGCAAGATGATCCAGGCGAAGGCGACCGATACCGCCACAAGCAGAACCAGGAACGCTTGGTCATAGAGCCCGGGTGAGACCTCCGGACGGGGAGACGTCACGGCGTCCGCCCGCACGGCGCTGTGGCGGCCGTTGCAATCACTCGGGGCGCGGCCAAGACTTCACGATCAACTGCCCGGCCTCTTGTGTCACCATGAAACGCGCCTTGGGGTTGCTCCGCATTCGGTCAGCCACACCATTGCGATCGAGCTGCTCGATCACCTTGCTCACCTGGTGATTTTCGATGACGCCGCGCGCGATCCAGAGTGTCGGCGAGCTCCCCGACGACGTGTCCTGGCGCCAGGCATACACCTCCTCATCAGCGTAGTCGCGCGTAGAGTTCGCCGCCCAACCTTGAGCGGCCATCCACTCTCGGATTTTCGTGTCGAACTCCGCCGGTGGTTTCCAGTCGTGTGCGTGCATTGCTCCTCTCCCCTGAAGTTCAAGCAGAGACTCAGTGGCGGCTAACCTGTCGGTATCGCGTCCTTCGTGGGCCTCA
>JACCRH010000332.1 GCA_013813675.1 Gemmatimonadales bacterium | reverse complement strand
CCGGGTCCGGGCGGTCCTCAAACGCGTAAGCTCCTGAGCCGACCCGGTTTCTTCTCACCGGGCAGAACCCAGCCGCCCCCCGTTTCCGACCGACGAGCGGGTGAGGTGGCGTGGATTTTGCCCCCGGAGCGCAGATCGTGGCGAGAATTTTGGTCGTTGAGGACAGCCCCGACAACATGAAACTGTTCCGCACCTTGTTGACCTTGAAGGGTCATGAGGTGACGGGGCTGCCGGGGGGCGAGGGCCTGCTGGACAGCATCGCCCGGACGGAGCCGGAGCTGGTCCTGATGGACATCCAGCTTCCGGGCAAGGACGGGTTTGCGCTTCTGGCCGAAATCCGCGGATCGGCTCACGCCGCACTGCGGGTGCTGGCGCTCACCGCGCACGCCATGAGCGGGGACCGGGAGCGCGCGTTGCAAGCCGGATTCGATGGCTACATCACCAAGCCGATCGAGATCCGCAGCTTTCCCGAGATGGTGAAGCGGGCGCTGGCCGGCGAAGTGGTCTCGCATTGACTCTCGAAAGCGAGCTCCAGCGCATGGCATGGTTGCGATGACCAGGGAGACCAGTGGAACCGCGCAGGTCCCCGGCGCCTCGCCGCAGAAGCAGGCGCTGCTCGACGCGTTCGAGAGCGTCCTGAAGAAGCAGGCCGAGGATCACGAGGCCGAGCAGCGCCAGGAAGCCTCCCGCCGGCGGATCCGGCACCGGGTGCGTCCGGCAGTGTGGACTTCGGCGGCGCTGGCACTCTTTCTCTGCACCTATCTCTACGTGGAGCGGCCCGACTGGCTCTTTCCGGCCTCGGTGCCGGCCGAGTCGCTCGCGCTTCAGGACGCCAGCCTTCGCATTGGGATGGCGAACACCGCGCAACATCTTGAGCGCCACCGGCAGCGCACCGGCAAGCTGCCGCGCACGCTGGCTGAAGCCGGCACCCAGCCCGAGGGTATCACCTACCAGCCGCTGGACTCCACCGAGTGGCGTCTGACCGGCACCCACGGCGGCCTCGAGTTGACCCTCGCCTCGGACGAGCCGCTGGCGACGTTTCTCGGCAGCAGCTTCGAAATGATCTCCCGGAGAGTGCGATGACCCGACGCCTAGGCTTTACCTTCATCGAGGTCCTCGTCGTCTGCGTCGTGCTCTCGATTCTCGCGGGCCTGGCGGTGCTCAAGTACATCGACCTCAAGCACCGCGCCCTTTCGGCGAGCGCCACCGCCGACCTGCAGGCGGTGCGGCTCGCCGCTTACAGCGCCTGGTACGAGCAGGGCGTCTGGCCGGCGGAGGCGGGCGCCGGAACGGTGCCGGGGGGGATGGTTCAGTACCTGCCCAACGGTTTCATCTTTTCGAAGCCGGAGTACACCCTCGACTGGGACAACTTCGTGCCGCCCGGCGGAGGCCCCAGCGGCGGGATGCAGCTGGGCGTGGTGGTCAGCTCGACCAACGCGAGGCTGATGAAGACGCTGCAGGACAACCTGGGAAACAAGGCGCCGTTCTTCGTGGTCGGCGGGACCCTCACCTTCGTGATCGTGGGGCCCGACGGCAGGATCTAGCTCTCACTTCGCAACGGCCTTCCGCAGCGCCTCGAGCTCAGGCGGCGGGCCGGGATAGCGCGGGTCCATGCGCTCCAGTGTCTCGGCGACCGTCCGAGCCACCAGGACGTCCCGGACCCGCTTTTCATCGGCCGGCACAACGTACCAGGGCGCGAGCGCCGTGCTGGTCAGCGCCAACGTCTCCTGATACGCCTCGGTGTATTCCGCCCACAGGTCCCGCTCCTTCAGATCTCCCGCGTTGAACTTCCAGTACTTCTCCGAATCCTCGAGACGAGCCTGCAGCCGCTCGCGCTGCTCCTCCCGGGAGATGTGGAGCATGAACTTGAGGATGACGGTGCCGTTCTCGATCAGGATCCGCTCAAAGTCGTTGATCTGCTCGAAGCGAGGCCGCCATACGGTCTCCGACGCGAGCCGACGGACCCGAACCACGAGAACGTCCTCGTAGTGCGACCGGTTGAAGATGCCGATCGACCCGCGCGGCGGCGCGGCGGCATGCACCCGCCAGAGGAAATCATGCCGCAGCTCCCACTCGCTCGGAACCTTGAAGCTGGTCGCGGTGACGCCAAGGGGGTCCAGCGGCCCGAAGACCTTGCGGATGGTGCCGTCCTTCCCCGACGCATCGCGCCCCTGCAGCACCACCAGGAGCGCGCGGGTGCCTTCCGCGTGCAGCGCACGCTGACGCGCGTCGATTCGCTCGGTGAGCCGGTCGAGCTCCTCCCGGAGCTCCGACTTGGCGGGGATCTGGCCGGCCGGCAGCTTGGCATCTGCATCGCTGAGCGCGAGGAGGGTTCCCGGAGGAACGGGTGGGAGGCGCATGCGTACTCCATCTCTACGAATCGATATCGGCCAGCAGCAGGGCGCCTGGGAGGATGCCGAACAGGTCTCCGACCCGCAACCCGCGATCCGGTTCGGCGCGAAGTGGGCGTCCACTGAGCGCGCAGGATCGGGGGCACCCGATCACCGCGGCCGCTCGTAGCGGAGCAGCATCAGGGAGTGCGCCACCAGGCTGACCTTGCCCTGCCGTACCACGCGGGGGACCGGGTGGGTGGTGTTGAGGGTCTCGGTCC
>JACCRH010000328.1 GCA_013813675.1 Gemmatimonadales bacterium | reverse complement strand
GGCAGCCGGGACCAGATCCGGCAGCTCGCCGGCATGCGCGGCCTGATGGCCAAGCCGCAGAAGAAGCTGACCGGCGGCATCGGCGAGATCATCGAGAGCCCGATCAAGTCGAACTTCCGCGAGGGGCTCACCGTGCTCGAGTACTTCATCTCGACCCACGGCGCCCGGAAGGGTCTGGCGGACACGGCCCTCAAGACCGCCGACGCGGGGTACCTGACCCGCCGGCTGGTGGACGTGGCCCAGGACGTCACGGTCACCGAGGAGGACTGCGGCACGATCCTCGGTCTGGAGGTGACCTCGCTCAAGGAGGGGGAGGACATCATCGAGCCGCTCCGGGAGCGCATCCTCGGCAGCGTCGCGAGCGAGGACGTCTTCGATCCGCACGAGCTGGACGAGGACGGCGACCCCAGGCTCCTGGTCATGGCCGGCGAGCTGATCGACGAGGATGTCTCGAACCACATCGACGACTCCGGGATCGAGAAGGTCAAGATCCGGTCGGTGCTGACTTGCGAGGCCCGGCGGGGTATCTGCCGGATGTGCTACGGCCGCAACCTGGCCACCATGGACATGGTGGACATGGGCGAGGCAGTGGGTATTCTGGCGGCGCAGTCGATCGGCGAGCCGGGCACCCAGCTCACCCTCCGGACCTTCCACATCGGCGGCACGTCGAGCCGAATCGCGGAAGAGGCGGAGCGGCGGGCGCGGTCGGACGGGAAGGTGAAGTACACCGACGGCCTCGAGTGGGCCGACGTGAGCGTCGAGTTCGAGGATGGCACCAAGGGCACCCACCGGGTGGTGCTCACCCGGGAAGACGAGTCGGCCTCGGACGAGAGCAAGGAGGGGATCCTGGTGGTGGACCCCAAGGATCCGAAGCGCGTGCTCAACCGGTACCCCGTGCCCGAGGGCGCCATGCTGGCGGTCAAGGAAGGCGACCTGGCCACCAAGGGCGACAACGAGCGGCGGGCCACGATCCTGTACACCTGGGATCCGTACAACGACCCGAGCATCATCAAGGCCGACGGCCAGCTTCGCTGGAAGGACCTGGTCCCCGGCGTCACCCTGCGTGAGGAGCTCGACGAGGGCACCGGCCTCCGGTCCCTGGTGGTGATGGCCGATCCGGACCGCGAGCTTCACCCCAGCGTGCTGGTGTACATCGCCAACCGCAAGGATCCACAGGAGTACACCCTGGCGGAGGGCAGCCGCGTCATCCTGGGCTCACCCACCGACCAGGTGAGCCGGGCGATGGAGATTCCGGACGCCGCCAACCCGTGGAGCACCAAGTTCCACGTCGAGGAGCGCCCGATCAACGAGGCGTGGCCGAGCAAGACCAAGAAGGAGAGCAAGGACAAGACGGTCTTCCTCTCCGCGCCGGTCAAGGTGACCAAGGGCATCACGGTCACCAAGATTCCGCGGCAGGCGTACAAGACCCGGGACATCACCGGCGGTCTGCCCCGGATCGCGGAGCTGTTCGAGGCCCGGCGGCCGAAGGATCCGGCCACCATTTCCGAGGTGGACGGCGTCGTCAAGTTCGGCGAGATCAAGCGCGGCAAGCGCGAGATCTACGTCTACCAGGAGCCGGCGGAGGAGGGCGTGGAGCCTCAGTTGTACGAGGTTCCGGCCGGCAAGCACCTCCGGGTGCACGAGGGCGACCGGGTGCGGGCGGGCGACCGCCTCACCGAAGGTCCGGTGAACCCGCATGACATCCTGCTGATCAAGGGTCCGCGGGCGGTACAGGAGTACCTGCTCAACGAGGTGCAGGAGGTCTACCGGCTGCAGGGCGTGCGGATCAGCGACAAGCACATCGGCGTCATCGTGCGTCAGATGCTGCAGAAGGTGCGGGTGACCGATCCGGGCGATACCGACTTCCTCGAGGGGGAGACGGTGGACAAGCAGTCCTTCCGCGACGAGAACGAGCGGGTGGTCAAGCGGAAGGGCACCGCGGCACAGGCCGAGCCGGTGCTGCTGGGCATCACCAAGGCGAGTCTCACGACCCAGTCGTTCATCTCGGCGGCGTCGTTCCAGGAGACCACCCGGGTGCTGACCGACGCGGCGATTCGCGGGGCCAAGGACGACCTCCTGGGCCTTAAGGAGAACATCATCATCGGCCACCTGATCCCGGCGGGCAGCGGGATCTACCGCTACGCCGAGATCGACATCCAGCCGCCGGCGGGCTACGAGACGCCGCCGCCGCGGGTGGAGGAGCCGGTGCCGCCGCCGCCGCTGGTGGCGGCGCTGGTGGGGGAGGAGGAGTAGGTCGGAAGCGCTGTCACTCTGAGCGAAGCAAAGGGGTCGAAGCCGCGGGTGAGCTTCGGCCCCTCTGC
>JACCRH010000309.1 GCA_013813675.1 Gemmatimonadales bacterium | reverse complement strand
CGACCGCGTGATCGCATCCAACTCCGCCCGCGTGTCCGACGCGAGCACCAGCGCCCCAGAGGAGGTCGGCATGGCCCCAAGATACGACATCAGCACTACTAGCGCAACTTCAGAGACAACCCACTAGGGGGACGAGACGACGATCGTGACCATTGCGGAGTCGATTCCGGCGCCGGCCGTCACCTGGTAGGTGAACGAGTCCGTGCCGACGAAAGTCGCGTTCGGAGTATAGGTGAAGGATCCATCCGCGTTCAGGGCCAACACCCCGTTAGCCACGCCGGTGAGCAGTTGGGCGCTCAGTGGATCCCCGTCCGCGTCCGAATCGTTGGCCAGGACACCTGGCGCGGGCACGGAAAGCTCCACGCCCGCCGTTGCTGAGAACCCGTCATCCACCGCGGTCGGTGGCGTGTCCGGCGCGTCCACCGTGTGACCCTCGGTATCCGAGCTGGCCGTGAACAACCCGCTGCCCTGGTAGCTGGCGGTGAGAGTGCGGGCGCCCTCGACCGTCAACGCCAACGTGCATCGGCCGGTCGCCACGGAGGCGCTGCAGCTCTCCGATCCACCCGAAGCCGTGACCACGACGGTACCCGGCGGGGGGCCGCTGGAGGACGTGACCTGGAACACCACTTCGACGTTTTCGCCGGGGGCGGACGGATCGGGCGCGTCGGAAGTGATCTGTGTGGTCGTCCCGATCGGGCTGGGCGCCTGCACCCGGTGCGAGGCCGTTCCGGAGCTGGCGGTAAACAACCCACTGCCCTGGTAGGTGGCGGTCAGCGTGCGGTCGCCTACCGCGGTGAGCGCAAGACTGCACCGGCCGGTCGCAACGGAGGCGGTACAGCTCTCCGATCCGCCGGACGCCGTGACGACCACGTTACCCGGTGGGGTGCCACTGGCGGACGTGACCTCGAAGACTACTTCGACGTTCGCGCCCGGCTCCGACGGATCGGGCGTATCGGAGATAATCCGAGTCGAGGTTCCGATCGGAGTAGGCGGCTGCACGAAGTGCGGCGCCGTTCCCGAGCTGCCGGTGAACAATGCACTGCCCTGATAGCTGGCGGTGAGGGTTCGATTGCCCGTGACCGTCAGCGCCAGACTACACCGGCCGGCCGAGACCGGGGCGCTGCAGCTCTCCGGTCCCCCGGATGCGGTGACCACCACTGTGCCCGGCGGAACGCCGCCCGGATAGGTGACCGCGAAGACGACCTCGACACTGGCCCCAGGGTCGGACGGATCGGGGGTATCGGCGGTGATGCTGGTGGTGGTCTGGGCCGGCCGGACGTCGATCGTCGACGACGTGACGGAGGAGAATCCCCCGGCCGAGAAGATCAGCGTGTGGGGGCCGAGGGCCCCCTCGATGGCGAGGTCGGTGAAGGTAGCGCTGCCGTCGGCGATCGTGGTCCTGGACGTCGTCCCGATCAGCGTCCCCGGGCCCTGCGCGATCGCCGCGATGACCATGACCCCGGGAGCCTGCACCGGATTCCCGGAGGCGTCTCGAACTTGAATCACCGGTTGGCGCGCGAACGGCACCCCGATCCTAGCTACCGTGGACGGCTGGATCACCAGCGCGAGCCCCGAAGGAGCCCCGGCGGTAGCCGTGGCTTCGAACTGAACCGAGCCGGCTCCGGCAACGGAAGCGGTCGCTCCCTGGCTTCCGATGGTGGAGCCCAGGGTCCAGGCGGTGGAGGCCTGGCCATTGGCTCCGGTCGGCACCGAAACCGGCGAGACCGAGCCACCGCCCGACACGATGCTCCAGGATACCGGCACGCTGCCGACCGGGTTGTCGTTGGCGTCGAGCACTTGAACCACGAGCTCCGCCGCCAGGCGGGTCCCGGCCTGGGCGGTCTGGCCGTTTCCTGAAACCAGTCGGATCCTGCTGGGATTGCCCGCGACCGCCGTGGCGGTGAACTCCGCCTGGCCGACCCCGGAGACGATCGCCTGCGCCGTGTTGGTCCCCACCGAGGGGCCTAGGGTCCACGTGGTGGCGGCCCGGCCGTCCGCGCCGGTGATCCCGGTAGGTGGCGTGAGCGTGCCGCCCCCCCCCGTCACTACCCACGTGATCGGTGCGCCGACCACCGGATTGCCGTCCGGGTCCACCAACTCCACCACCAGCTCCAGGGGCAGGGCGGCGCCGGGCGGGGCCGACTGGTTGTTTCCGGCGACGACCAATACCCTCGACGCGTTGCCCGCCACGACCGTGTGGCTGAACTGGACTGGCGAGCCCGCCAGCCCTTCCGAAGTCGCGAGGGTAGTCTGCGCCCCGGATGTGGGGCCGAGGGTGCGGGTGACGGAGCTGCGGCCGTCGGCACCGCTGGTGGTGGACGACTCGCTGACGCTCCCTCCGCCCACCGGCGTCCAGGTGATGGGAACGCCTTCGATCGGATTGCCGAAAGCGTCAGTGACCTCTACCACCAGTGGGTCGGCCAGGGTCTCGCCGGCCACGCCGGTCTGGCCGTCGCCCGACACGCCGGCAAGGCCGTTGGCGGAAGCGGCCAAGGCCATCACCGCGAAGCGCGCCTGAACCGCCGCCGGACTTGGTGGGGCGATCACCCGGGCCGAGCCGGTCGCCTCGCCGATCTCGGAGCCCAGGGTGATGGAGGCCCCCGCCCTGCCCCGGGCGTCGGTGGACGTGGTATCCGGCTCCGCCGCCGCGCCGGAGAGCTCGATCACGACCGTCGCCCCCGGTACCGGGCGGTCGGCGCCGTCCAGAACCTCCATCACCACCGAGTCGGCCAGGACTTCGCCCACCCGGCCGCTCTGGCCATTCCCCT
>JACCRH010000304.1 GCA_013813675.1 Gemmatimonadales bacterium | reverse complement strand
GGGGTCGATTCGGGAACGCTGGTGCAGGCGGTCTTCTTCTGCCTGGCGTTCGGCCTGGTCTACCGGCCGGAAACGAGGGTGGCCTCCTAGAAGGCGTGGTGGCTCAGGGCGAGGGGGGGAGCAGGTCCTCGCGCCGGACGAGATCCCGGATCGCCCGCGCGGCGACCGCATGGGCGGCGGCGTTGGGATGAGAGTCGTACGGAAGTCTTGAGCCATGCGTCTTGGGGCGCACATCCGCGGACGCATCTCAGAACAGCAAACATGCTCCTATTCCCTCGCCGTCAGGCTTGAATCGCCTACAGACTCCCTCTGCCACGCGTATACGCATCTTGCGGCGGGTCAGAAACCTCTTCCTTAGGCCCAAGCGACGGCGAGCGAATTTCAGACAGTGAGTATGGATGGCGATCAGAGAGTGGATGAGGACGTTTGCCCGCGACCTCCGGAGGCCGTGTACAGTGAATGATGGACCACTTGAACAGCGGGACGCCTGCCGAGGTCGCCGAGCCCAAGGCCAGCTTCTATGACATGGATCAGTGTGTGGACGATCGACGAGGAACAGCCAGTTGTTGTGATTCTGCGCAATCGGCTCAATCCTCCATCCCTTTCGGATCAGTGAGCTGGTGATCCAGTTCCAGCGACCCTCCCATCTAGTTTCGCCGAACATCGTGAAGCGCGGATAGTCGCGCTCCAAAGTGGGTGTATCCAGGATTCCCCTGGGGAACCATGGCGCGAGCGATTGCATCCCGCGGTCGGACAGGTTTTCGCCCTCATAGCGCATCGCGGCGTCGGGGTCCGCGACAACGCGTAACCGCTGGGCGAACTCGGGTGGCCCGTAATGGGAGAGGACCAGGAAGGCAGGCCCCCCCCAGGTGACGATGGGGCGCTTAGGATCAGCGTGTTGTAGGATCCAGCCGATCCGACCATATAAGTCCAGCCGCTGCCAGTGCGTGTGCCGGATGTGTGCCGCTTCTCTACCGATCCATACAAGGCCGATGACGAGGGCGGCCTTTCCGATCCACTTCGCAGGCGCGCCGAGTGAGCGCAAGGCAATCACCGCGAGCGGTCCGAGACCGATCATAGCACCCAAAGCATACCTGGGGGCGAAGGCGTTCGTGGTGGCCTTGCTGATAGCGACGACCGCAACGGGCAGGAGTAGAAAACCCGCCCATAGCGCCACCTCGGCTGGGTCCGGGTAGGGATCTAGAGGAGCGGTCCATCGGCGCCGCGCCAGCATGGCGAGTGAGAATAGAACAACACCGGCCGCGAGGGTGACGCCACCGATTGTCAGGTAGGTTTCCACCAGAGCAGCAAACGATGGGCGGCCCCAGAAGACAGCTGCAGGTCTGGGCGCCCCGAAGGACGGGGAGGCTCGCTGCGATCGCCAAGATCGGGGCAGACATCGGGAGGAGGAGACCACAGATTCTCCGAGGGTTCTCGCCAGCTTCGGCAAAGACGAATGGCAAAGCGAGAAAGACGCCATAGTAATGGCTCATCGTTGCCCCGGCGAGCAACAGTGAGACGAGCGCCCGCGACCCACGCATCTGATGGCGGAGATAAACCCAGACGGCCGCGGCGACGGCCCCAAACATCGTCATCAGCGCATAGCCTCGGGCTTCCGTATCGAATTCGTACGCTCCGGAGAGCAAGGTCAGACCGAGACAGAGACCCCCGCCCGGGCCGCCACCGTAACGTGCGCCGAGGGCGAAGGCGGATAGACCGAGGAGCCAGCCAGCGTACATGGAGGGGAGACGCAGGCCGAGCTCGTGCCAGCCCACCAAGGATCCGGACCACCGCTCGATCAGGTAGAACGGCACGGGTGTTGATCGGCGCCGGTCGCGACCGCTTGGACAACCGACCGGATACTGGGCGCGTGCGCGATGTAGTAGGTGAAGAGCTCGTCATTCCAGAATGGCCGGTAGACGGCCGCCGGAATTTCGAGTGCAAAGTAGAGCACGGTGAAGCCGAGGATAAGGGCAACCCTGCGGCGGAAGACCATGATGTAGGTCCTACTCTCCATCGGCCAATAGTCGTTCGTTCCTCAAGTACTGATCGATCACCCGAGCCACCACTGCGTGTGCCGTCGCGCTCGGGTGCGAGTCATAGGCTACCGCCCACCACTTTGTCCAATCGCCGCCCTCGGCTGCAAAGGCCGCGGTCAGGTCCAGGACTCGCATGCCGGCCGAGCGAGCGTCACCGGCCATAGAGCAGGCCGTTAACCCCCAGGGAAACCAGAGCGGAAACCGAGCTCGAGCGAACGTATCCCTTCCAGAACGGCCCGGGAATAAGGTATGTCCGCTCCGGTTCGGCGAACTTAAAGTCGGGCTCGCTGGGATACGCGTCGTTCACGAAGTACTGAACGACGACGAGCTCCGGTTGGAACTGCCAACCGAGCCGGCGAAGTTGCTCGGCTTCGTTGGCGGTCGTCCATTTCCGCTGAGGCATGTTGATGGCCTCCGCCGGGGTCCCAGGGGCATCCGCGTTGAGCTGCCGCTCGAGGACCGCTGGCCAGGTGCTGTCCGAGTCCCCGATGTAGAGACCCCAGGTGAACGACCCCCGAGCAGAATGATTCGCCGGCTGCCAGGCCGGCGGGCGACCTGATCGTGCCGCGAGCGGAAGTGGAAGGCATTGTGAGTCCACAGACCAATCGTAGGCGGTGTTCTGGCGGGCGATCTCAGTGGGCAGCCCGAACTCACGCGCGACTCTCGGCAGGCGCAGGACCAGTTCCAAGGGGAATAGCACCAGAACACTGGCCGCTCCCAGCGGCAGGCGCACCATGACCTAGAGTACCACCGGGCCGTCGCTGAGCGCCAGTAACGCTCGCGTGCGCGCGGTCAGGGGGAGCGGCGTGCGCTCGCGGGGGCGGGGCCCGCCGCGCCGTTCGACCGCGGCACGTGCGGGCTGGCGAGGTGAGTGTGCAGCGCCCGCGCGACCACGGCATGGGCGGCGGCACTGGGATGCGAATCGTACGGCACGGCCCACCAGCGAATCCAGTCTCCGCCTTCGGCGGCGAACGCGGCGGTCAGATCCAGTGGCTCCAGCCCGGCGGCCTTCGCGTCTGCCGCCACCTGCCGGTAGAGCGCCCGGAGCGGATAGGTCTCTGGGGTCCACTTGCCGGGCACGAGGGAGGGGAAGAGCACGAACAGCACCGGCGTCCCGCGCACCCGTGCCGAGTCCCCGATCTCGTGAAGCGCGGCCTTGAACTGGAGATACCCCGGCGACCCCGGCTCATAGAGCGAGCCGCCTTCGGCATTCGGCTTCAGCAGTCCGTACCTGATGCCGTTGATGGCGAGCGACACCAGCGCGGCGACCGAGCTGGACCGCACGTAGCCCTTCCAGAAGGCCTCGGGCAGGAGGTACGTCCGCTCCGGCTGATCGAACTTGAAGTCGGGGGCGCTGGGATAGGCGTCGTTCATGAAGTACTGCACGACGACGAGGTCCGGCGCGAACTGCCAGCCCACGCGACGGAGCAGCTCGGCCTCGTTGGCCGTGGTCCACCCGCGCTGCCCCATGTTGATCACTTCGGTGGGAGCGTCTGGCGTCGCGGCGGTGAGACGGCGCTCGAGCACCGCGGGCCAGGTGCTGTCCGAGTCGGCGATGTAGAGACCCCAGGTGAACGAGTCCCCCAGCGCGATGATCCGGCGGGTGCCGGGTCGCCGGGCCACCGATTCGTGCGGCGAGCGGAAGCGGAACACGTTGTGGGTCCAGAGCCGGTCGTAGCGGGCCTCCTGGCGTGCGGTCTCCGACGGAAGGCCGAAATCGCGGGCGACGAACGGGATGTGGAGCAACAACTCCACCGGGCCGAGCGCCAGGAGGCAGGCGCCGCCCACGGTGGCGGTCTGGACCAGCACGCCCCGTGCCCCTCGCCGGCTCCAGGTGCTCAGCAGCAGGCAGACCGCGCCGAGCAGCGTCGCGAAGAAGAGGGCGGCGGAGACGCTGAAGAGCACGGCGCCGAGGGCGAGCAGCGCCGCGAGACCGATGAGGGACAGCCTGCCCGCGGGCGTGCCGGATACCTCCGCGCCCACGGCCGCCGCCCGGTCCGCCCCGGCGGATGGCGCGAGCACCATCGCCCCCGCGGCGACCAGGGCGAGCCAGAGGGCCCACAGCCGCCAGCCGGCACCGTCGAACAGCAGCGCGGCGGCGGTGGCCACGGCCAGAGCCGCCCAGCCGAACCGCAGCTCCCGCGGGGTGAGCGTCATGGGCTCCCCATAATTACATTATTTCCATTCTGGTCCCACTTCGTCGCGTGTCCGCCTCGCCGCACCTGCGGCTCGACCTCCGCCGGAGGTCGCCACGTCGCGCGTCCTGCAAGTTGGGGCCGGCCGCGCCCCACCACTAGGAGCTGAACGGGTGACCACCAGCGTACGATTGTCGGTGATCATGGCGGCGTTCAACGAGGAGCGTACGGTCGCCGAGGTGGTGCGGCGAGTTCGCGCGGTGCCCCTGGACATCGAGATCATCGCCGTCAACGACGCGTCGTCCGACGCTACCGGCCGGATCCTCGACGGGCTCCAGCGCCAGAGGGCCATCGCCCGGGTCGTCCATCACGAACGGAACCGGGGCAAAGGAGCCGCGCTCCGGACTGGCATCGCCCACGCCACCGGCGACGTCATCGTCGTCCAGGACGCCGACCTCGAGTACGATCCGGCGGAGCTGCCGCGGCTCCTGGATCCAATCATCCGGGGCGACGCCGACGCCGTGTTCGGGTCCCGCTTCCTCGGCGGCGATCACCGGGTGCTCTACTTCTGGCATTCGATCGGCAACCGCTTCCTCACGCTCCTGTCGAACATGTTCACTGACCTGAACCTCACCGACATGGAGACCTGCTACAAGATGGTCCGGGCGCCTCTGCTCAAGTCGCTCGTGCTGACCAGCGAGCGCTTCGGGTTCGAGCCCGAGCTGACGGCGCGGCTGGCCCAGGCGCGGGCCCGGATCTGGGAGGTCGGGATCTCCTATTCGGGGCGCACCTACGCCGAGGGCAAGAAGATCGGCTGGCGCGACGGAGTCGCCGCCATCGGGCACATTCTTCGCTACAACATCTTTTCGCGGCTGCCTCGCCCGATGACCGACCCCCGCCGCTCCCCCGCCGACGCGCTGCCGTCGCTGGGAGCAGAATCGACGGATGCCGGACGTTGAGCGGACGTGGTCGTGTCGGTGGTGCTTCGCGCTTCTCCACGAGGTGCGCTGGGCGCTGTCTTTCGAGCCGGGCTCCTCTCCTGCTGGCGTAACGATATCTATTCGCGCCGCCTCCCGGAGTATTCGCTAGATGACCAGACCTTCTGGTTCGGTGGGCCAGCCAGTCATTGAATGCTCCGTGGTGTTGCCGTGCCTCAATGAATCGGATACCGTCGCTACCTGCGTGGACGCAGCTTGGCAGGCACTCGTCTCCCACGGAATCTCCGGAGAGGTGATCGTAGCCGACAACGGCAGCACGGACGACTCTCCGGGGCTCGCGGCGGCGGCCGGAGCCCGGGTGGTGTCCGTCGTGCAGCGCGGTTACGGCAGCGCGCTCATCGGTGGAATCACAGCAGCCAAGGGCCGATTCGTAGTAATGGCAGATGCAGACCTGAGCTATGATCTCTCTTTCGTACCTGCATTTGTGGCAAAGTTACGCGATGGGCACGATCTGGTGCAGGGTTGCCGGCTTTCGTCCGGCGGTGGTCAAGTCATGCCTGGAGCGATGCCTCTCTTGCACCGGTATGTGGGCAATCCGCTGTTTTCGCTCATGGCCAGGTGGTGGTTCCGTGCACCAATCCACGACATTCACTGTGGCATGCGTGGTTTCACGAAGGAGCTGTTTCAACGCCTCGATCAGAGATGCACAGGGATGGAATTTGCTTCTGAGATGGTGATCAAGGCTTCGTTGGCGAATGCTCGTATCGCCGAAGTACCCATCACGCTTCGGCCCGACGGCCGGCGGGCGCACGCTCCTCACCTGCGTACCTTCAGGGACGGGTGGCGACATCTGAGGTTCTTCTTGTTGTTCTCACCTCGGTGGCTCTTTCTGGTTCCAGGAATCGTCTTGGGGCTGCTGTCCATGATCGGTTACGCCATCGCCATGCCGCGCTTGACGATCTCTGGTATCACCTTCGACGTCCATACTCTTCTCTTTGCCAGCCTTGCGCTGATCTGCGGTGTCCAAGCGATCGTATTCGCCCTCATGACCAAGGTGTTCGCCATTGCTGAAGGTCTTCTTCCCTCAGACGAACGCCTCACCAGGCTCTTCCGGGTCGCGACTCTCGAACGAGGACTGTTGCTGGGGTTCGTCACCATCGCACTCGGACTCATCTTCCTTGTCGTGGCCGTTAACCAGTGGCGCCAACGTGATTTTGGGGACCTCGACTACGCCCAGACCATGCGATGGGTCATCCCTGGGATGACCCTTACCGTACTGGGATTTCAAGGAATACTCTCGAGCTTTTTCTTTAGTATCCTCGGAATGCACCGGCGCTGATGCAAACGGCCTCTGCGGAGCCGTGGCGCTCTCCGGTCGGGGTGCGCCACGGTCGTCTGGTGGCCGCGGTGCTGACTGCCGGAGTCATCCTCCGGATGGGGAACTACTCACAAAACGCTTCGCTATGGCTCGACGAAGCCTCCCTGGCTCTGAATCTCGCGACGCGGTCGTTCGGAGGACTGGGCGCACCGCTGGATTACAATCAAGCGGCGCCAGTGCTTTTCCTATGGGCCGAACGACTCGTCCTCCAGGTCGGAGGCATCAACGAGTGGGCTCTGCGCTTGGTTCCACTCTTGGCCGGGCTCGCGGGATTGTTTCTCTTCGTGCCCCTCGCGCTGCGGCTGCTTTCACCGTCCGGAGCAACGGTTGCGATATCCCTCGCGGCATTCTCGCCAGTTCTGATCCTCTACAGTGCTGAACTGAAGCCGTACTCCATTGATTTCTTGCTGGGTGTTGTGGTCATCATACTCGGCTTGCAGATACTGGAGAATCCCTCCCTGCGCCGTCCTTGGAGCGCGCTTCTTGCTGTCGGGGTCCTCGGCCTCCTCGCATCGACGCCTGCACCGATCGTCCTGGGCGGAGCCGGAATCGGTTTGGCTGTGTCGACAGCGGTACGGCGATCGCCGCTCGCGAGACGGTGGCTCGGTATCAATGGACTGATCTTTGCAGCGCTCACAATCTTCTTGTTCCTGGTGTTCTATCGCGCCGCCGACAGTGCGTATCTGCACACCGTGTGGCGAGCGAATTTCCTGACGGCGGCCTTCCCGAACCTTCCCGAACGCGCATGGGTCGCACTCCGGGAGATCGTGTGGCTGTCCATCTTGGGTGAAAGAACGGGATGGCTCACGTCCCCGGCTCGCGAACTTGTGATCAACGTCGGCTCTCTCGCTCTCGTTGGATGTGCCGTTCTCGGCGTGGCACGCTTTTGGGAAAGGCGTGGCGCCGCGACAGTGGTCTTGGTGCTCGGATCCACCGGCCTCACCCTTCTCGCTTCGGCTCTCGAGCGATATCCGATTGCGCTTCGGCTCGTCCTCTTCACCGTCCCCAGCTTGATCCTCCTTCTCGCGGCCGGAATGGAGCGGCTGAGTCTGTCCTTCGCACCCGACCGAGGCAAGCTTCTGCTCGGGTTGGTGGCATCCCTCCTCGTATGTCGGGCTGCTGCCGTCGACCTCCTGCAGATGGTCGACTCTGACCGCGCCGAGAACGGCCGCGGCGTCATAGCGGCATTGGAGCGCCGCCATCGTCCTGGCGAGCCGATCTATATCTACGCCCGCGGCCTGCCGGTCTGGGCATTCTACACGACCGATTGGCATTCGCCTGATCGGAAACGATTGGATTGGTTTCGTGCTCGTGGAGGCCTCGGCGGTCCCGCCTTCGAGAACGCACCAAGCCGCGGCCGGCCTGTCGCGCCCCACGAAGGCCATGACTTGGTGTACGAGTATCGTGGGAGGAGCGAATTGCTTGGACTCTCCACGGGCGTCCAATGGCTCGCTCTTGGCGGCTTGAGTCGAGAGGGTCCTGACGCTGGATGGGCCAAACGAGAGAGCGCCAGGATACGAGAGGTAGCCCACCCCACGGCATGGATGTTCGTAGCCCATCCTCTCGATAACTCACACCAGCAGCTTCTCGCCGAGCTCCAGTCTATGGGCGGGCGCATCGTGTACCAACACCTCGACCGGTTGGCTGGAGTCTTCCAGCTCAGCTTTGAGTAACTGGAGACGTCCGTGATGAATCTCATCAGGAAGTCGACCGCGTATGTCTGCCGCCTGGCAGATCAGTATCCAAGTGGTGCGCTACTTGCGTTTTCTCTCGTCTACTTTCCGGGTGCTACCTGGCTCGCCGCGGTTCGGCCCATGTGGGCCGACGAGTTCTTCACTCTGTACATTGCTCGTTCCGCCAGTATTCGGGGCGTATTCGACGCTATTCTGACCGGCGCCGATCAACATCCCCCATCATTCTACCTGTTCTCGCGCGCACTATTCCCGCTACTCGACGCCAATCAACTCTCCGTACGGTTGCCCTCAGTGCTGGGATATTGGCTGATGAGCCTGTGTCTGTATGCCCTCGTCTCGCGACGCACCACACCTAGCGTCGGTTTGATCGCATTGTCGTTTCCCTTGACGACCGCAGCGTATGACTATGCCATTGAGGGTCGGGGCTACGCTCTCATCATGGGGTTTGGTTCTCTTGCGCTCTTGTGCTGGGTTGTGGCCACTGAGGATGGCCCTCGCAGGAACGTGGCGCTGGGCGGCCTAGCGTTTGCCTCCGCGGCCGCGGTCGCAGCCCATTACTATGCGGCGTTCTTCCTGCTGGGAATAGCTGGCGGAGAGGTCGCTCGAACCGTCGCCCGCGGTCGTGTGGACACGAAAGTGTGGGCGTCCCTCTCGACGTCACTACTGCCAATAGCTGTTTTCCTCCCGCACATCCGAAGCGCGGCCGGATGGGCGCAGAACTTTTGGGCGCGTCCCACTTGGCAGGATGCGCCCAGGTTCTACAGCTTTCTCCTGGATCCTGCCAGCTTGGCAATTGTTCTGGTCCTCATGGTGATTGTGGTGTCTGCGCTCCTTTCGACAACGCCCAGGCGGCCCGTCCCGATGGACAGGTTCTCTCCGTTCCACTGGTGGGAGCTCGTTGCCATCTGCCTGATCGTAGCACTGCCCTTCTTAGAGGTATCGGCCGCACAGCTGCTTCATGGCGGATTTGCGCCGAGGTATGCCCTGCCAAGCGTTATCGGAGTGGCCATCCTGGTCGCGCTGCTGATCCCTGCCATGGCCAGCCACATGCCATCGGCTGTTGGCGGCGTACTCGTCGTCCTGGGGGGCGTGTTCGTGTGCCGCCAGTTCACAGAGGCAGGGCGTGCGTCGGCGACGGCCGTGTATCTCGGGAGGACGAGTGCCTGGATTCTGGCCAGTGGAGCGCACGATCTACCGATCGCCACATGGCATTCACAAGGATTCTTGCAACTCGGGTACTACGGGAACCCAGCGATCACGTCACGAATCGTCTATTTGGCTGACCCTGAGATTGCACTTCGAGTCAACAAACATGACACAGTCGATCGTGGCTTTCTGGCCCTTCGGCCCTGGTTTCCTAACGGTATCAGGGAATACAAGGCATTCATACGAGAGCACCGCGAGTTTCTGGCGTACGGCTACACCGGAGACATTGCTCAGACCGGACGGCCGTGGAACTGGCTTCTTGGAGCCCTCACGCGAGACAACGCGACGGTAAGGCTCCTGGCGAGTGCCGGGGATGAAATGCTATTCCTGGTCGCGTTTCCTGATGCGAATGAGGGGGATGTGACGGAGTAGGCGGTTGGCACGGAGAGCCTTCGAATGAGTTGGCGGCCTACAGTGTGGTGGCCTTTTCTTGCATTCGGAGCCGCTGTCTGGACCAGCGGCTCCAGCCTGGGCGTGGGTCGACCATGGGCATTGGTGACGGTGTGGGTAGTGGTGGCTGCGGTCGTTTTTGCTCGGCATCGTGGTCTGCCTGCAAGCCGGAGCCTCGAGCGCTATCTGAGTTCACGTAGTGCCGTCGTCGTGGTCAGCGCTCTGACCAGTCTGGTGGTGTGGTTCGTCTGGGGCTCGATGCGCGCGCCACCCGTAATTCACGACGAGGCGGCATACCTGTTTCAGGCCAAGCTTTTTGCAAGGGGGCACTGGGCTGCGCCGACTCCTGCCCTGCCGGAGTTCTTCGAGCAGTTTCATGTCATGATCGTACCCACTTGGGCATCCAAGTACCCGCCGGGCCATTCACTCCTATTGAGCCCTGGGGTTGCGCTGGGCCTTCCTGGATTGATTCCGCTGACACTGAGTGGAGTCACTGGCGGGCTCGTATTCGTCCTGGCGCGGAGACTATCAGGTGTCTGGGTGGCCCTTCTCACCTGGGTCTTCTGGGCGACAGCGTGGGGCAACCTGCATTACCGTCCGACATATTTTTCTGAAGTTACAACCAGCGCCCTCCTGCTCGGCGCTTGGCTGGCGCTCCTTCGATGGCGAGACTCAGGACGCCCCCACTGGTTGGCGGCCACGGCAATCTTCATTGCATGGACCGCGATCACTCGCCCGCTGACAGCTCTCGCGGTGGGATTGCCGGTTGTCCCCCTGGTTCTTCTGATTGCCAGAAAACAGCGCGACTGGAGGCAGGTTGTCGTAGCAGGCGTGTTGGGGGTTCTGATCGTAGGAGTGATCCCTATGTGGAGCGCAGAAACCACTGGAGACTGGACAGAGACACCCCAGGTCCTCTATGCCAAGACCTACTTACCCTTCGACTTGCCCGGATTTGGCAACGTGACCACGGTAGGTCAGCGTCGCGGACCGCCCGAGTTGCCCCAGTTTGACGCGTTTTATCGTTCAATCCGTAGCGCGCATACCGTGAAAGGGCTTCCAACCACCCTCGTGGATCGTTTGGGGGGCATTGCCTTCGACATGTGGGGTGGCTGGCGCGCTGCGTTGCTTCCCTTCTTTTTCGTCGGTCTGTTCTTCATCTCCGCCGAAGCGTGGTTTGCGGTGGCTAGTTCGGCTCTCGTAGTAGCCGCCTACCTGACGTATCACCATCACCCGTTTCATACCCGGTACTACCTCGAACTCGCACCCGTACTGGCGTTTGTTTGCATGGCGGGATTCATGGCAACCGTACGGAAGCTCACCGATGAAACGGCGGATTCGTCGGGCTCGAGGAGTGGCGTGGAGAGGTCGGCGACTGTCGCGCTGTTTGCATGTATCTTGGCATGGTGGCCTGCCTGGTTCAGCATCCGCCGAGCGCGAATATTGGAGCAGGGACACATGACGCCGGTGTCCCGTTTCCTCGCGTCGATGAACACGATATCCGACGACAAAGCAATGGTGTTTCTAAGGTACGGTGAGCATCCTGACATCTACAGGAGTCTGATGTCGAACGATCCGAATCTTGAGAGCGCACGTCTGTGGATCGTCTATGACCGCGGTACTGCGAATGCCACGATCATGCGCCTCGCGCCGGATCGAAAACCATACGCCTATGACGTCGAAGCCGGCGTCTTGACCCCTGGCGCGCCCTAGCCGGCGAACGCAACCGCTCTCGTGTTCAGCCCTGTGTCGCGAAGCGGTCCTGGCGTATGGGCCTCGTCGTTCAGCTCCGTCAGAGGACTAGCGCAGCAGCTTATGGGAGTGTACATCCAGCAATCCCGGTTGCCCTCACTCCGCCTAGCGGGCTGCTGAAATAGGGTGCACCTGTGACCGATTTTCCTCTCAGCGCGATGGGTTCTCCCTCGATGGGCATCGGCGGCGCCGGAGTCCGGCTCCCGCGAGGCCCCCGACCGCGTTCCGGGCCGGTCTCAGGCACCCACCCCCACGCCGATCAGGGTCCGCAGCCGCACCAGATTGTACGCCGCCATGGTGAAGGTGAAGATCAGTCGACCAGCGCCAGGCCGCGATGCCGCAGCTTGCGGAGGGGCCCGACGGTCTTGCTCCAGCCGAAACTCTCCTCCACCCGTTTGCGGCGCTGTTGGCTCGTGGCATGGCCGGCGTGGCGCGTGGTCCGGCCGTCCAGGATACTCGCCGCCCCCTGAGCGATGTGCGGCGTCCAGCCCAGAGCCCGCAGCCCGGTGATGAGACTCCGCTGATCGTACCCCAGGTCGGCGCCCAGGGTCCGCCGCCCGGCTCGCGGCGGCTGAGTGGCACAGAGCTCGATGGCTTGGTCGACCTTGGCGGTCCCGCCCGGCGCGCTCACCGTGGTGGCCACCACCAGGCCCTGGAGCACCGGCTCGACCAGCGCCTGGAT
>JACCRH010000297.1 GCA_013813675.1 Gemmatimonadales bacterium | reverse complement strand
CGATTGAAGTGCTCGGGCGTCACCCACCGCTCCTGATCCACCAGCTCGCGGCGGATCATCGCGATCTGCGCCACCGGACCACCCCACGCCAGCAGGCCGAACCGCAGGAAACGCAGGAAGAGCCGGGCGTGGGACTCGCGCGCCAGGCGCACGTCTCCTCCATGTGGGGAAGTGAGCTGTACCTGCCGCTACCGGCAACCTAGCCGAGAGCAGCGGTGAAGGGCATGAAAAAACCCCGCGGAGGCCGAAGCCAAGGCGGGGAGAAGAGCCTCCAGAGAGCGGGCGACCGGACTCGAACCGGCGACGTCCAGCTTGGGAAGCTGGCATTCTACCACTGAATTACGCCCGCGGACCGAGGAGAATGTTAGAGCCACCCCCCGGAGAGTCAAGCGGCGCTACATCCCCTTCGAGGCCTCCAGGAAGCTCCTGAGATCCGGCTCGCTCACCGCCGGCTCCCCAGCCGCCACGTTGTCCAGCCTGCCCTCCCGCATCCACCGCTCCAGCTCGGCCACCAGCTCGGAGAGATGGTCGAACGAGTCCACGATGAACAGCAGCGGCTGGTAGCGGTCGATCTCGAAATACTGGTTGACGACCCACTCCATCTGCATCGGGTACCGCTGCACCTGGGGCGAATCGATAGAGTGCGCAATCTCGCTGTACGAGCTCAGCAGTCCACTGCCATACACCCGCAGCCCGCCCTCGCTCCGCATCAGCCCGAACTCGATGGTGAACCAGAAAAACCGGGCCATCGCCTTGAAGATGCTGCTCACCCGCCGAATCTTCTCCGCCTCGTCGGTGATCCCCGCGGCGATCGCGGCCGCCGTGTGAGCACAGTCGCCGAAACGCACCAGCGTATCGGCGAACGCACGGTCGGTGTGCATCGGGACATGGCCAGCGATGTCGTGGAAGATGTCCGGCTCCGGTAGGTAGTCGAGTGAGGCGCCGTCGCGGATGGTGATGGTGGTGGGAAACTCGCGGTTCCGCAGGCAATCGAAGAAGAGGAAGGACGGCACGTACCCGCTCACCGGCTTGGCCTGAAAGCCGGTGAGCGGACCGAGAAATCGGTTGACGTCCTCCAGCCTCGGCACCCGGTCGGGGTCCAGGCGGAGGCTGTCGATGCCCTGGAGAAACCTGGGATTGGCGTACCGCTGCCAGCGGTCGCCCATCCGGGTAAAGAGCCGCCGCCACGCGTCGTGATTGCCGTCGGAGTAGAGCTCGTACGGCTGGTGGATGTAGAGACGGCCTTCGGCCTGCGCCTGTTCGATGAAAGGCGCCCGCGTCGTGGTGAGGCCGCTGGTGGCCTGAACTCCCGCCATGGTGTCCTCCCGGCTACTTCTGCTTATAGCGCCAGGCCGCGACGCCGCTACCCTGCACCGTCGCCTTGACGTCCTGAGATTTCCCTGCCGCCAGCGCCGGCACCGGGATGTCCTGGCTGCCGACCACCGTGCCCTTGGCGTCGAGGAACTCCACCGCCAGCGTGACCGGTTTCGGTGCGATCGCCTTCCCGGTCGGCGTCTGCGCCTCACGCCCGGTGGCCGTGGCCGTCAGCGTCGCCCCGGTGCCGCTGGGGCTGAAGTCGGTCACCTGGATGTCCACCGGGAGCGCCAGGACTTTCTCCGCCACCTTCACCGCCTCGTCCACCTGCTTCGACTGCTTGTACCCCTCACCCACCATCTTGAGCGAGTTCTCATTCATCGGCTCGAGGGCGGAGAGACGCTGCGCGGCCGCGAGAAGCTTGGGGCCGTCTTTGAGCGCGAGGTAGGTATTGGCCAGGTTGAACAGCGCGTCGCGATTGTAGGGCTCGGCTGCGGCAGCCTTGGCGAAGGCCTCCGCGGCCTCGGGGTATTTCTTGTCGTTGTAGAGATTGACACCGATGTTCATCAGATCGCCGGTGCCGGCCCCGGCGCCCGAGGCGCCGCCGGGCGCCACCGATCCGCCACTGGCCACGATCTGCTGCTCCAGCGCCTGGGCCTTGTCCACCTGGCCCTGTCCCCGGTAGGCCCCCGCCAGGCCGCGCTTGGCCTCGACATCGTTCGGCATCCACTTGAGATACTGCTCGAAGGCCGCGGCGGCCTCGGCGTGCTTCCCGGTGTTGAGCAGCAGCGCGCCGTGATTGAACGCCGATTGGTTCCGAATCTTCTGCTCGGTGGTGTCGGTGGCGTTCGCCCCTGCGGCCACCGCCCGGCCGTAGTACACGGCGGCGCTGTCGGTGCTCTTCTTGGTATTGAAGACCGAAGCCGCCTGGTAGTAGGGAATGGGCGACTTCCGGAAGATGACGCCCGCCTGGCGGTACAGCACCAGGGCGGAATCGAGGTTCTTCTGCTCCTCGAACCCGTTCCCCCCTTTGATGAGGGCGACCCAGGCGTTGCGCCGGTAGCCGTCGATTTCCTTGGCGCAAGCCGGCGCCAGCTTTTCCGCTCGGGCCAGCGATGAGTCCGCGCCGTAGATGTCACCACGCTGGAGATAGATGCGGCCGAGATAGTACCACGCCGCCGGGTTGTCGCCCTGCTTGTTCTGCTGCATTGCCTCGAGCAGAACCCGCTCACCGCTGTCGAGCGCCCGCTTCTGATTCTCGGGGATCTCGGCCTCGACCCCGGTCTTCAGATAGGTCCCGCCGCTGCTCACTTTGAAGTGGCTCGACTTGAGCCCGCAGTCGGGGGCCATATACGTGGTCGGCATCGACTTCGCGACCCGGTCGCTGAGCACCCGCTGCTGAGACTCGGCGGCGCTGGCGGCGAGAGGGAGAAGTAGAACGGCCGACGCGATGGTCGCTTTCACTCGTCACGACTCCTTGTTCGGGGTCACAGCTTTGGCGGCTCCGTCAGGACTCACCAGGCGAAGAGCCCGCTGGTGCAAGTCCCTTGCCACCTCGTGAGCCGGGCGGCCCGTACGCCGGGCAACCGCCGCGACATCATCGTATTCCGGTTTCACCCGCGGACCGTCGGGGGCATCCAAGACCTTCACGCGTACGTTCATCCCTTCCCCTACGTCCACCTCCAGCTCCCGGCGGGCCAAGGTGTGTCGCTCCATCGAGTGGCGGCGGACGCCGGCGGTCGTGCTGTGCCGGATCATGGCGTCGCAGACCCGATCGGCCTCCGCGGGGGGCACTATCGCCTCTACCCGGAAGCCGATTCGCCCCTTCTTCATCTGTGTCGCCCAGATCTGGACGTCGAGCGCCCCGGACGCGAAGATGGCGTCGCGAAGCGGCTCCAGATACTCCGGGCTCAGATCGTCGAGGTCGGTCGAGAGGACCACGACCTCGCCGGCCTCCAGGGCCGGCTCGGCCAGGATGATACGCAGCGCGTTGGGATAGCCCTCCGGATCCCGGCCGCCCGCCCCCCACGCACCGGCACCCGACATGCGCCAGCGTGCTGGTGGAGGGCCGGCGGAGAGCACCCGGATCAAGACCGCACCGGTCGGCGTCGTCGCTTCGCCGACCACCGGGCCATTGGGGGCGATCTCGATACCCTCGAGCAGCAGCGCCGTCGCCGGCGCGGGTATCGGGATCGCTCCGTGCGCCGCCCGCACCCAGCCGCTGCCCACCGCGACTGGCCGGTGATAGACCCGATCGACGCCGAGCCGCTCGAATCCTTCGATCCCGCCGACCACATCCACCAGCGCATCCATGGCGCCGACCTCGTGCAGCGCTACTTCCTCCGGGGCCACGCCATGAATCCGGCCCTCGGCCTCGCCCAGAAGGCGGAATGCGCGCACCGCCCGCGCGCGCACCCACTCGGAGATCGGGGCCCTCTCCAGAATGCCGATCAGCTCGCCCAGGTGGCGGTGTGGAGCGTGGTGATGCTCGTGGGAATGCGGATGGACGTGAGGCTGGTGGATCGCTTCGCTCGGCGGCTCGTGGCTACCGTCAGCGAGCACCACGGTGACTTTGGTGGCCCGCACGCCACAGCGATCTACCTCCTCGATCCGAACACCAACATCGGGAAGGCCCAGCCGGCCCGGCAGCTCCCGGAGCCATTGGGCGGGCGCGCCGGCAGCGATGAGCCCGCCGAGCAGCATGTCGCCGCTGATGCCGGCGGCCGGATCCAGGATGGCAAAACGTCCATCTGACATAGACTTATAAATATGGCCGGAACCCGTCCTCCAGGCAATTCCCGGGGACGAGCCGCCAACCCGGCCCCGAGTCAGGACTTGAGGCGGTCCTCCAACTCCTCGAGACTCCGGGGCCAGTCCTCCCTCAGCAAGCGCGAAAGGCCCCGGTCGGCCAGGAGCCGGCCTTCCGTCTGGCAAGCCGGACAATAGTTGGTCTCGTTCTCGGCATAGCGGATCCGTTGGATCGGGGTCCCGCAGTCCAGGCAGGGCTGTCGGAACCGGCCGTGCACCGCCATCCCACTCCGGAACGCGGTGACCTTCTGGGGGAAGTCATCACCCGTTTCCTGGCGAAGGCGCTCGGTCCATTCTGTGAGCACCTTCTGTGTCGCGGCGTAAAGCCGGGCACCTTCCTCCTCCGAGAGCCGACTGGTGAGCCGCAGCGGCGAGAGCCGCGCCCGATGGAGAATCTCGTCAGAGTAGGCGTTGCCGATCCCGCTGAACAGGCGCGGATCGGTCAGCGCGCGCTTGAGCGTGTGGTTTTCGAGGCGGAGCCGCTGGACAAACTCGCCCTCCTCCGCCTCGAGCGGCTCGAGTCCGCCGCGCTCGAAGGCGGCGAGCGCTGAATGCCCAGCCACGATATGCAGCGAGGCGCGCCGCTTGGAGCCCGCCTCGGTGAGGAGCAAGGTGCCGCCGTCGAAGTCGAACGCGACGAGCCCGACCTTTCCCGGCACCTTGGCTCCGGTGGCGGCCCAGCGCAATCGGCCCGCGATCATGAGATGGATGACGAGGAAGAGGTCGTCCTCCAGATCCCATACGAGCCGCTTGCCCATCCGGCGAAGCCCGAGGACCCGGCGGCCGGCCAGCGCCGTGACCGGCGGGTCGACAGTGCGGAGGACGAAGGGACTGGCCAGCCGGACCCGCTCTAGCGGCCGGCCGAGGATGCGGCGCTCGAGGGCCTCGAGATACACCACGACGTCCGGAAGCTCGGGCAATTCAGACGCCGGTCTGCAGGTGCTGGAGAACGCGCTCGGCGAGCCGGGTCGAGAAGCCGGGCACGGTGGCGAGCTCCGACACGGATGCGGACTTCACTCCCGCCAGACTCCCGAATCGCTCCAGCAGCAGTCTGCGCCGCCTCGGTCCCACCCCGGGGATGTTCAACAGCTCCGAGGTGATGGTTCGCTGGGTTCGCCGCTTCCTGTTGTAGGCCAGGCCGAATCGGTGGGCCTCGTCGCGGATCCGTTGGAGCAATCGGAGCGACGGGCTGCGGCGAGACAGCCGGAGGCAATCGGGGCGCCCGGGGAGAAACACTTCCTCCTCCCGCTTGGCCAGGCTGGCGAACTGCACTTCCCCGAGCCCCAACTGCTCTGCGGCCTCCAGCGCCGCGTTGAGCTGGCCTTTCCCCCCGTCTATGAGTATCAGGTCCGGGATGGGCAGGTCCTCGTCGCGGCGGCGCGTGAGGTAGCGGGTCACCACCTCCTGGATCGCCGCGAAGTCGTCCTGCTGGCCGGGGCCTTCGATCTTGAACTTGCGGTACTCGCTCTTGCGCGGGCGTCCCGCCTCGAACCAGACCAGCGAGCCCACGGTATCCTTGCCTTGATTATGCGAGATGTCGATGCAGACCAGGCTGCGCGGCACCGCACTGAGGCCGAGGTCTCGGCCCAGCGCGTAGACCGGATCCTCGGCCCGCTCCTCGGTCTCGAACGACTCGATCCGGAGGCTCTCCAGCAGGTGGCGGGCGTTGTGGTCGGCCAGCTCCAGCCAGCGCTGCGCGGTGCCCCGCTGCGGCACCAGCCATTCCGAGTCCGGCAGCAGCTCGCGCAGGGCATCCCAGTCGGCCGGCGCGAAGGGCAGCACGATCCGGCGCGCCCGCGCCTCCGCGGGGACGTAGTAGCGCACCAGGAAGGCCGCCAGGATCGCCGGATCGCTTTCCTCCTCTAGGCCCTCGAGGAACCGATGCTCCCGGCCGACCACCCGGCCGCTCCTCACCCGGATCAACACCGCGGCCGCGTCGTCGCCGTCGCGAGCATAGCCGATGGCGTCGGCATCGCCGGTGCCGATGACCTCGACCGACACCGGTTCCTCGAGCTTCTCCAGCCATCGAAGGGCGTCCCGCAACTCCCTCGCCCGCTCGTAGTTCTCCTGCGCGCTCGCCGCCACCATCGCCTCCCGGACCCGCCCCCGCAGGTCCCCGGTCTTTCCCTCGAGGAATTGGAGCACGTCGTCCACCATGGCCTGGTAGTTGGACTGGTCCTGCCAGCCGACGCAAGGCGCCTGGCAGCGGCCGATGTGGTAGTCGAGACAGGGCCGCTCGCGGGGTTCTTCCGGGAGGGTGTCGTGGCAGCTCCGGACGGTGTAGAGCCGCCGGATGATGGCGAGGGTGCGGCGCAACTGCCCTACGTCGGTGTAGGGTCCGAAGTAGCGCGCTCCGGGAATGTTTCGCCGTCGGGTCACCAGCACGCGGGGGAACGGCTCGCCCAGAGTCACCGCGATGGAGGGATAGCTCTTGTCGTCCTTCAGCCGGACGTTGAACCGGGGCCGGTACTCCTTGATCAGGTTGTTCTCGAGGATGAGCGACTGCGCCTCGCTGGGTACCACGATCGTCTCCACATCGGCGATCAACCGCTGCAGAAGCTGGTTGCGCGCGCTGGTGGGAAAATCGGTCGCGAAGTAGCTCCGCACTCGGCTCCGAAGCCGCTTCGCCTTGCCGACGTACAGCACCTCCCCGCGCCCGTCCCGCCAGAGGTAGACGCCGGGACCCTCGGGCAAGGTGTCGAGTTTGCGCTGAAGCTGATCGGGGAGCGCTGGGGTGGTCATACCACAGGGAATTTAATGCCCGTCGGCGACTCGTCGCGCGGCCTTTGTCACCCTGAACCATGCGGAGGGTCAAGCCGTGCGCCGCGTGCAGGGTGGCAACCTGTCATCCCGAGCGCAGCGAGGGATCTTGCCGGCGTGGCTCGAACCATGCCCAGGCAAGATC
>JACCRH010000294.1 GCA_013813675.1 Gemmatimonadales bacterium | reverse complement strand
GTGCTCACCCGCGCGTCGGTGCGCGACATTCTCGGCCTCATGGAGCGCCCGGCGGAGAGCGTGGTTCCGTTCGAGCTCGCGCGCGAGATCGCGACCCGGGAAGGGGCCAAGGCTGTGCTCGACGGCGAGATTGTGCGGCTGGGGCGGAGCTTCGTGGTCTCCGCACGGCTGGTCTCCGCCCTGGATGGGCAGGAGCTCGCCACCTTCCGTGAGACCGCAGCGGACGAGGACCGGCTGATCGGCGCGCTCGGGGAGCTGTCTCGCGCGGTGCGGGAGCGGGCGGGGGAATCACTGCGCACCATCCGCGCCAGCTCCGAGCTGGAGCGAGTTACCACCCCGTCGCTCGCCGCGCTCCGGAAGTACGTGGAGGGCTCCGCATTGGCAGACGAGTCCGGGGAGATCGACCGCGGGCTGGCCCTGCTGGAGGAGGCCGTGGCGCTCGACACCGCCTTTGCGATGGCCTGGCGGAAGATCGCCGTCCTGCTGGGCAACGAGGAGCGCGACCGGGCCCGGGCGATCGCCGCCGTCGTGACCGCCTACCGCCATCGGTCGCGCCTCACGGAGATGGAGCGGCTCCTCACGGTGGGGTACTACTATACCCGCGGTCCCGAGCCCAATGGCGACAAGGCGCTCGCCGCCTATGAGGAGGCGATTCGCCTCGATTCGACCAGCACCAGCGCCCTGAACAACGCCGGGGTGGTGTATGGCGAGAAGCGCGACTACGAGCGCGCCGAGGCGGTGTACCGGCGGGTGGTGGCGCTCCCGCACACGTTCGGGGGCGCGTTCACCAATCTGGTCCAGGAGCAGATCCGTAACGGACGGCTCAGCGCGCTCGACTCCACCGTGGCAGCGTTCCGGGCTCGCTTCCCGGAGAGCAACGACCTCTGGGAGGCGGAATGGTACGCGGTGTGGGGTCGGGGCGAGATCGACCGCGCCGACAGCATCGGCCGCGCAGTGTTCACCCGGGCCCGCACCAGCCGCCAGGCAATCCGCGCCGCGGCGGCCACCGCGGATCTGGCCGCGATGCGTGGCCGCTGGCGGGAGGGACTTCGCTGGTGGACCCGCCGCTCGGAGGCGATGATGCGGGCATTGCCCTCGACGGCGAACCGCCTCAACTTCGCCCTCGACACCGCGCAGCAGGTCGCGATGCTCGACGGTGATGTCGACCGAACTCGAGCGGTGATCGCACGAGGTCTCGCCCTGTATCCGCTCGACTCCATCAGCCCGGCCGATCGGCCGTGGGACCTGCTTTCGGACATCGGCGCGACCATCGGGGATCCTGCGATGGCCCGCCAGGCATTGGCCGGATTCGAGCGCGACGGCGCGCCGACCGCGCGCGATCCCATGGGGCGGCGCGCCCTCTACTCGGCCCACGTCGCCCTGGCCGAGCGACGGTGGGATGACGCGGTGGACCTGCTGCACGAGGCCGACAGGCGGACGACGGTGTTTCCCCGCTACGCACTGGTGCAGATCGGCCGGGCCCATGACCGTGCCGGCCGGCCCGATTCGGCGATCGTCTACTACGAGAGATTCCTCGGCACGCCCGATCCGCAGCCGATGGTGGATGCCAGCTGGCGCGCCCCGACCCACCGCTGGCTGGGCGAGCTCTACGAGGCCAGGGGCGACGCGCGCAAGGCGATCGAGCAGTATTCCCGCTTCGTGGAGCTCTGGTCCGAGGCCGACCCGGAGCTGCAGCCGCAGGTGGCGGAGGTGCGCAGCCGGCTCGGGCGATTGCGGGCGAAAGTGGGCTAGATTCCGACGATGGAAACCAGGCAACTCGGCCGCCACGGCCCTCGCGTCTCCGCGATCGGCTTCGGCGCCATGAGCATCGGGATAGCAGACACCTACAGCAGCAGCGTACGCGACGATGATGCCGCCGTCGCGTTGATTCATCGAGCCCTCGACCTCGGCGTGACATTCATCGACACCGCCGACGTCTATGGCGTGTCGGAGATTCAGGTGGGCAAGGCTCTCAAGGGACGCCGCGACGAGGTTGTGCTCGCCACCAAGTTCGGATTCGCCAACCAACCGTCCGGTCAGGCGCAGCGCATCGACGGCAGTCCGGCGTATGTGCGCCGCGCCTGCGAGTCATCCCTCGAGCGGCTGGGCGTGGACTACATCGATCTCTACTATCTGCACCGGGTCGACCCGACGGTCCCGATCGAAGAAACCGTCGGGGCCATGGGCGATCTGGTTCGCCAGGGAAAGGTTCGACACCTCGGCCTGTCGGAGCCCAATCCAGCCACCCTGCGACGCGCTCATCAGGTGCATCCGATCGCGGCGGTACAGAACGAGTTCTCGCTTTGGACCCGGGACCCGGAAGACGTCCTGCCGACTCTGCGTGAGCTGGGGATCGCCCTGGTCGCCTACAGTCCGCTCGGCCGGGGGTTCCTCGCCGGACGCTTCCGGACGCCCGAGGACCTCGGGCCGGATGATTGGCGTCGGAAGAACCCGCGGTTCCAGGGCGAGAACTTCTACAAGAACCTGGCGCTTGCCGATCGGATACGGGAGCTGGCCCAGGAGAGGCGCTGCACGCCCGCCCAACTCGCCCTTGCCTGGCTGATTCGGCGGCACGACGATGTGATTCCGATTCCGGGGACCAGCAGTGTCAGCCGGTTGGAGGAGAACGCGGGTGCGGCTGAGGTTCGGCTGACGGTCGAAGACCTGGACCGCATCGAGCGGATCGCGCCCAAGGGCGCAGCGGCCGGCGCGCGCTACGATCCAGCCATGCTCGAGCTGACCAACCGGTGACGGCCTGTGAACCTGGGTGCCTCCGCCGCGGCGGAGGCGCCCCGGTCACACATCCAGGTTCGTCACGTACTTCGCGTTCCGCTCGATGAACACGCGTCGCGGCTCGACCTCGTCTCCCATCAGCTTGTTGAACAGCTCCGAGGCCTCCACCGCGTCCTCCATCGTGACCCGGAGGATGGTGCGCTTCTCCGGATCCATGGTGGTGTCCCAGAGCTGGTCCGGGTTCATCTCCCCCAGACCCTTGTAGCGCTGGATGTTGATGGTGCCCTTACCGTCCGGACCGGTCAGCCGCTTGGTGTACTCCTCCCGCTCGGCCTCGCTGTAGGCGTAGAACACCTCTTTGCCCTTGGCGACCCGGAAGAGGGGCGGCTGCGCGATGTAGACGTAGCCCGCCTCGATCAGCTCCTGCATCTGCCGGAAGAAGAAGGTCAGCAGCAGGGTACGGATGTGGGCGCCGTCCACGTCGGCATCGGTCATCAGCACGATCTTGTGGTAGCGGGCATCCTCCAGCTTGAAGTCGTCTTTGACCCCGGTGCCGATCGCGGTGATCATCGACCGGATCTCCTCGTTGCTGAGGATCTTGTCGATCCGGGCCCGCTCCACGTTGAGGATCTTGCCCCTGAGCGGCAGGATCGCCTGAAACTCCCGCTTGCGGGCCTGCTTGGCGCTGCCGCCGGCGGAGTCGCCCTCGACCAGGTAGATCTCGCAGAGCGCCGGGTCGTCGTAGGAGCAGTCGGCCAGCTTACCGGGCAGCACCGCGTTTTCCAGGCCGGACTTCTTGCGGACCAGGTCTCGCGCCTTTCGGGCCGCCTCGCGCGCCCGTGCCGCGCTCACCGCCTTTTCGATGATGTTGCGGGCGACCGGCGGGTGCTCCTCCAGATAGCTGCCGAGGTGCTCGTTCACCACCGTCTTGACGATCCCCTCCACCTCGGAATTGCCCAGCTTGGTCTTGGTCTGACCCTCGAACTGAGGCTCCCGCACCTTCACGTGCAGCACGCAGGTGAGGCCCTCGCGGATGTCCTCGCCCGAGAGGGTGAAATCCTCCTTCTTCATGAAGTCCCGCCGCCGGGCGACGTCGTTGATCGTCCGAGTCAGCGCCGACTTGAATCCGGTGAGATGGGTGCCGCCTTCGTGGGTGTTGATGTTGTTCACGAAGGTGAAGGTGTTCTCGTTGTACCCGTCTTCATACTGGAGCGCGATGTCGACCTCGACGTCGTCTTTCGTCGCGGTGAAGGCGATCGGCTTGGGGTGCAACGCCTTCTTGTTCCGGTTGAGCCACCCGACGAACTCGATCAGGCCGCCCTTGGCGAAGAAGGTCTCGGTCTTGGGTTCCTCCCGCTCGTCCTTGATCGTGATGCTCACGCCCCGGTTGAGAAAGGCGAGCTGCCGGAGACGGTCGGCGAGGGTGGTGTAGTGGAACTCCAGGACGGTGAAGATCTCGGGGTCCGGCTTGAACCGGACCGTGGTGCCGGTGGTCCTGGTCTTGCCGAGGATGGTCAGCTTCTTGGTGGTCTTGCCGCGGACGAAGGCCATGTGGTGCTTGCTGCCGTCCCGCTCCACCACCACTTCCAGCCGCTCGGAGAGCGCGTTCACCACCGAGACGCCTACCCCGTGCAGCCCGCCCGACACCTTGTAGCTGTTCTTGTCGAACTTGCCGCCGGCATGCAGCACGGTGAGCGCCACCTCGACCGCAGGCATTTTCTCGGTGGGATGCATGTCCACCGGGATCCCGCGCCCGTTGTCGAACACGGTGATCGAGTTGTCGGCGTGGATGGTGACGTTGATGGTGTCGCAGTGCCCGGCCAGCGCTTCGTCGATCGAGTTGTCCACCACCTCGTAGACCAGGTGGTGGAGACCGTTCTCGCTGGTGGACCCGATGTACATCCCGGGCCGCTTCCGAACCGCGTCGAGACCCTTGAGGACCTGAATCGCGTCGGCTTTGTACTCCAGTGTGCCCTCGAGCAGGGCGGCGTCTGTCTTGGCCATATGCTCCGTCGTCTAGGGCCGGGGCCGGTCGAGCGGACCCGGCATCCAGCGGATTTCCTTCACCCGTCCCTGCCGGCCATCGTTGAGGCGGGCCAGGATCCGGGGAGTCATGAGGCTGAGCTCGTTGGCCCAAGCCGCGGTGGAGACCCGGACGCGCAACACTCCATCCGGGGTCACCGACTCGGGCGCCGTCACCGCGGCGATCTGGGGGCCGACCAGCTCGGCCCAGGCCTCGATCACCCCTGCCTGCTGGATCCGCTTGGAGAAGCCGGAGCGGCGCAGGTAGCTGGCCAGGGCCTCGGCGATCGGCGCCGGCCGACGTTCGCCGGTCATGGTGTAGGGCGGGGGCCCGCCACTCTGCCGTTGCTCACCGACCAGACCTCCAGCCCCAGCTCTCGAGGCAGCTCTTCGTGGCGGGGTGCCGTGAGAAACACCTGCCGCTCTTCCGGACCGATGAGCCGCGCCGCGAGGCGCTGCCGGCGGTCGTCGTCCAGCTCGGCGAAGACGTCGTCGAGCAGCAGCGCCGGCTCGGTATCGCGCGCCTCGCGCAGCGTGGCCATCTCCAGGAGCTTCAGGGCCACGGCGGCGCTTCGCTGCTGGCCAGTGGAACCGTACTCGCGAATCCCCCGACCCGCGATCTCCAGGCCGAGATCGTCGCGATGCGGCCCTACGGTCGACGCACCGCGCGCCCGGTCCGCGGCCTGCGCCTCGGCCAACGCCTGGGGCCAGGCCCCGGGATCCGACAGCTCCGGCGCCCCCCGGTAGCTGAGCCCGGCCGCGCCGCGCTCGCCGATACAGTCGAACTCGGCCACGAACCGCTCCCTGGCTCGCCGCACCCACCCCTCGCGGGCGGCAACGATCTCCGCGCCGGCGGAGGCCAGCGGGCCGTCGAAGGCCCACGCCAGCTCGGGGCGGCCTTGCCGGAGCGCGCCGTTCCGCTGGGCCAGCGCGGCCCGATAGCGGGTGAGCGCCCGGAGGTAGCCGCGGTCGGCGAGCGACAGCAGCCGGTCGAGATATTGCCGCCGAACAGCCGCCGGTCCGGATGCGAGGTCCAGGTCGGCCGGGAGGAATACCACCGCGAGCCAGCGCCCTACGGCCTCGGTGAGACGCTCCGGCTCGCTGCCGTCGAGGGTGATGCGCTTCCGCCGCGTGGCGGGCAGGTATCCTGCCACCAGTGTCGCTACGGCGGATTCCTCGAGCGACGCTTCCACGTGAAAGCCGGGCGAGCCGAACCCGGCGACTTCCTGATCCGGCGCTCCCCGAAACGAACGGAAGAGCACCGGGTAGTACACGGCCTCGAGAAAGTTCGTCTTGCCCTGCGCATTGGCGCCGAGCAGCGCGAGCCCACGGCCCGGAACGGCACAGTCGACGTCCGCCAGATTCCGGAACCCGCGAGCCACCAGCCGACGAAGCCGCACTACTCGATCGTGAGGCGGCGCGCGACCGTCAGACCGATGTTGCCGATCAGGTCCACCCCGAACATCTCCACCGTGATCGTTCGCCCGCTGAGCCCGAGCGTCGGAAGATTGATCGCGAAGGACACGGTGTCGGCGCCGTTCGCCTCGATCGGCAGATAGCTCAGGTCGGCGCCGTCCACCTCGATGAAGACGGAGTCGACTCCACTGGCGTCCACCGAGCGGGCGCCGACCACGAAGAGGTCTCCCTCCGTCAGCGTGGTGTCCCGGGAGGGGGGATCGATCCGGGTGGAGGGTCCCAACCGGTCTTCGGGATCGGACTCGAAGGTCAGGCGCTGGCGCTCCTCGCACCCCACGAGCAGCGCGATCACGATCCCCCAGATGGCCTTTGCCGGCATCCCCAAAAATAACCCGGCGAGGGGCCGAAATGCAGGCCCGGATCTAGACTTACGCCCCCTGGAAGCGAGGCTTCCGCTTCTCGGCGAAGGCCGCGGTTCCCTCCCGCATGTCGGCCGTGCCGGAGAGGAGGCCGAAGAGGTTGGCCTCGAGCAGCAGCGCCTGATCCATCCCGACGTCGAGCGCGGCGTCCACCGCCTCCAGGCAGGCTCGAAGCGCCAGCGGCCCGTTCTCCAGCATCGAGCGGAGCAGCTGCTCGCTCTCGCTCATCAACCGGTCCGCGGGTACGACCCGGTTCACCAGGCCGATCCGCAGGGCCTCCTGGGCATCGATCATCTGCCCGGTCAACAGCAGCTCCAGCGCGCGCCCCCTGCCGACCAGCCGAGGCAAGCGGACCGTTCCGCCATAGCCCGGGCCGATCCCCAGCTTGACCTCGGGCTGCCCGAAGCGGGCCTGCTCGCTCGCTACCCGGAGATGGCAGGCCATTGCCAGCTCGCAACCGCCACCGAGCGCGAAGCCGTTCACGGCCGCGATCACCGGCTTGCCGCATTGTTCCAGGCTGCGGAAGACGCGCTGTCCCTCGAGGGCCCGTGCCTTGCCGTCCACTGGTCCCTGGGCCGCCAGCTCGCCGATGTCCGCGCCGGCCACGAACGCCTTGGGCCCGGTCCCGGTGAGCAACGCGCCCCGGATTCCCGGTTCCTTGTGGATCCTGGCCGCGACCTCGCCCAGTTCCTCCATGACCGCGGCGTTGAGGGCGTTGAGCTTTTCCGGACGGTTGATGGTGACGAAGGCGACGGCGTCGCGTACCTCGAAGAGGAGAGTGGCGTAGGGCATGACGGTGGGTCCTCAGGTCGTGGGCTCGGGGCGCCGTGCGCGGTCGTGCGAAAAGTTAATGACCCGTTGTCATCCTGAGCGAAGCGAAGGAGGCCATCTCAGAGTAGGAGTCCCCTTCACTTCGTTCAGGGTGACAGCCGCGGGCTTCCACTATCTTCCCCCCAATGCAACTTCCCAACCCTATCGCATGGACCTCCGCGGGCCAGATCCGGCTGCTCGATCAGACGCTGCTGCCATCGGAAGAGCGTTACCTGGTGCTGGATTCGGTGGAATCGGTCGCCGAGGCGATCAAGACCCTCCGGGTGCGAGGCGCCCCGCTCATCGGGATCGCCGCCGCGATGGGCGTGGCGCTGGCGGCCGAGGGAGGCCCCGAGCAGGTTCGCGCCGCCGCGGCGATGCTCGGCGCCACCCGGCCGACCGCCGTGAACCTGCACTGGGCGCTGCGCCGAATGGAGCGGCGGGCGGACCGGGCCGCGATGGTCGGCGAGGCCTTAGCGCCCGCCCTCCGCGCCGAGGCCCAGGCGATATGGGACGAGGACCGGGAGATGTGCGAGCGGATCGGAGCGCTCGGCGCCCCGCTGATTCCCCATGGCGCCACCGTGGGGACGATCTGCAACGCCGGCGCCCTCGCCACTGGCGGGATCGGTACGGCGCTCGCGCCGATCTACCACCATCAGCGGCTGGGACGGGGGCTCCACGTAGTGGTGCCGGAGACCCGGCCGCTGCTTCAGGGCAGCCGGCTCACGGCCTGGGAGCTGACCCGGGCAGGCGTGGAGTGCACCCTCATCGCCGATGGGATGATCGCGAGCCGGCTTCGGCTGGGCGACGTGGCCTGCGTGCTGGTGGGCGCCGACCGCATCGCGGCCAACGGGGACGTTGCCAACAAGATCGGCACCTACGGCCTGGCCCTCGCCGCCAAGGTGCACAAGGTGCCGTTCTATGTCCTGGCGCCGACCTCCACCATCGACCCCTCGGTTCCCGACGGCGCGGCGATCCCGATCGAGCTCCGGGCGGCGGAGGAGGTATCGGAGTGGCAAGGCGTGCGGGCGGCGGCCCAGGGGGTCTCGGTCTGGAATCCCGCGTTTGACGTCACGCCGGCCGAACTGGTGACCGCGATCGTCACCGACCGGGGCGTAGTGCCCCCAGGCCAGATCTCCCGTCTCATGGACTGATGGCGTCGATCCTGGCGCTCGACCAGGGGACCACCGGCTCCACCGCGCTCGTCATTCACCAGGACGGCTCGGTGCTCGGCCGGGGGTATCGAGAGTTCACCCAGTACTTTCCTCGGCCCGGCTGGGTCGAGCACGATCCCGAAGAGATCCTCCAGGTCTCGTTGCAGGCCATGGCGGAAGCGCTGGCTTCCGCCGGCGAGCGGCCCGCCGGGCTCGGCATCACCAATCAGCGGGAGACGGTGGTGCTGTGGGACCGGCGGACGCTGGCCCCGGTCGCGCCGGCGATCGTCTGGCAGGACCGGCGTACCACCGCCCGGTGCCGGGAGCTCCGGGAGGCGGGCGCCGAAGTGGTGCTCCGCGAGCGAACCGGGCTGGTCGCGGATCCCTATTTCTCGGCCACGAAGCTCGAATGGCTCCTGGCCGACCCCGCACTGAAGCGCCGGGCTGGGAAGGGCGAACTGGCGGCGGGCACGGTGGAGAGCTGGCTGGTGGCCAAGCTCACCGGTGGCCGGGTCCACGTCAGTGATCACACCAACGCCAGCCGAACGCTGTTATACGATCTGCGCGACCGCGACTGGCACCCCGACCTGCTCGAGCTCTTTGGCGTCCCGCGGGAGTTGCTTCCCTCCATCGTTTCCTCGTCCGGCGTGGTCGGCGAGAGCGACACCGACCACCTGGGTGTTCCGCTGCCGATCGCCGGGCTCGCCGGCGACCAGCAGTCGGCGCTGTTCGGCCAGGGCTGCTGCCGCGACGGGCTGGCGAAGAACACCTATGGGACTGGCGCCTTCCTCCTGGTATACCGCGGCGACCGGCTCCCCCGGCCACCGGACGGCGTGCTCGCCACGGCCGCCTGCGGGCCGAGGGGCGAGCCGGCATACGCGCTCGAGGGCAGCGTATTCATCGCGGGTGCGGCGGTCCAGTGGCTCCGCGACGGACTGGGCCTCATCGGGTCCTCGGCCGAGACCGACGCGCTCGCGCGCAGTGTGCCCGACACCGGCGGGGTCACCTTCGTGCCTGCCTTCGTCGGTCTGGGCACCCCGTATTGGGAGCCGGAGGCCCGAGGGACCATCACCGGCATCACTCGGGGGACCACCCGGGCGCACTTGGTCCGGGCCGCGCTGGAGGCGATCGTCCACAGCAGCGCCGAGCTGCTCTCGACCATGGCGGGCGCCGAGGGGGTGGACGTCCCGGCGCTCCGGGTGGACGGCGGGGCGGCCGCCAACGACTGGATGATGCAGCATCAGGCCGACATCCTCGGCATTCCGGTGGAGCGGCCCGACATGGTGGAGACGACGGCCCTCGGCGCTGCTGGTCTCGCCGGGCTGGCGTTGGGGGTCTGGGGCAGCGCGGACGAGTTTCTCGGGCGGCGGCGGTTCACCCGGTTCGAGCCGCGGATGAGCGCCGAAGAGCGCCGCCGGCGGCTGGAGGCATGGCGGCGCGCCGTCTCGGCCGCGCTCGCCTGGGCGCGGTCGCCATTGTCACCCTGAGCGCAGCGAAGGGGCGGATGCTCAATTTCGACTGGTTCGCCGCTCACCGCGACTTCGGGGCCTTCTTTATCCGCCTCGCCGTCGGTGTACGGCTCATCTACGGCACCGCGGACAACGTGTTCAGCCGCGAGCGCATGACCGAGTTCGAACAGTTTCTCTCCGCCCACGGCACGCCCCTGGCTTCGGTTGGAGCGCCCCTCTCCGTCTACCTGCAGTTCGTCTGCGGCATTCTGTTCATTCTGGGCCTCGGGACCCGCCCGGCGGGCGCACTCATCGCCGTCAACTTCGTGGCCGCGCTGCTCATCGCACACCGGACCACGGGCTTCCTCGACACCTGGCCGGCGTTGATGATGCTTGCCGCCGGCTTGTTCTTTCTCTTCAACGGCGCCGGCCGGCCCTCGATCGACGCCTGGCGTGCTGGGGACCCCGCCACGTGAGGCACCGG
>JACCRH010000287.1 GCA_013813675.1 Gemmatimonadales bacterium | reverse complement strand
CGCCTGGAGCTCGCGAACCGCGCCGTGCAGGGCTCGGGCCGCACCGCGCGAGCTGGAGCCGCGCACCGCGCGGTAGCCCAGCGCCAGGGCGAAGTCCGCGAGATACTGGCCATCCCGGTTCTCGCTCACCACGATGGCGATGTCCTGCCGCCGGTGGTGCCACAGGAGCGGGAGCAGCACCTCGTGCCACAGGAGGAACACGTGTGGCCGTTTGGCCTGGTACAACCGCCTCCAGCGCTCTTCGTGCTCCGTCCGGATCCGCCACGTAGTCGCCAGCACCCGCATCGCCGGCACGGCGAGCGCGCGGGCGGCGGCGGGCGGAACCTTGAGCTTCACGCGCCGAGCAGCTCGCCGGCGAGCGCCACCACCCGGGTGGTGGCGCCGGGCTCGCCAAGCCGGCGGCGCACCAGCGCGAACCCCTCGTGCTGCGCCACGGTCAGTGGATTACCCGGGTCCAGCAGCGGGCGGAGCGCCTGGGCGAGCGCCCCGGCCTCGGCCCGGTCCTGCAGCAGCTCGGGCACCACCTCGCGGTCAGCCACCAGGTTCACCAGGCTTACCCATTGCACCGTGCGGACCCGCTGGAACACCCGGTAGGTGAGTGGGTGCACCTTGTACGCCACCACCATCGGGGTGCCGGCGAGCGCGGCTTCCAGCGTGGTGGTGCCGGACTTGACCAGTGCGGCGTCGGCCGCGGCCAGCAGTCGCGACGGGTCGCTTCGAACGATCTCCGCGGCCCCGGGATCGGGGTACTCACCCCACTCGGTTCCGGCCACGATGACGCGGTCGCAGCTGCCTTCGCGGAGCAGCCGAGCCGCGGCGTCGCGGAACGGCGGCCAGAGCCGCCTGATCTCCTGCGCCCGGCTTCCCGGGAAGAGACCCAGCATGGTGCTTCCGGGCGGGATGCCGAGGCTCGCGCGGGCGGCGGCCCTGGAGGGGCAAGGCGCGCGGTCCACCAACGGATGCCCCACGTAGTCGCTGCGGACGCCGAGACGGCCGAAGAAGGGCTGCTCGAAGGGCAACACCACGGCGAGCCGGTCCACCGCCGCGGCGAGCCTGCGGGCGCGCTCCGGCCGCCAGGCCCAGAGCTGGGGTGCGATGTAGTAGAGGACCTTGGTGCCCGTGGACCGCGCCGCCTCGGCCACGCGCAGGTGAAAGCCGGGATAATCGATGAGGATGACGAGGTCGTACCGTCCGGCCCGGAAATCCTGGCGCAGAGCCCGCAGGAGCCGCCAGTGCGCCCCCAGCTTGTGCACCACCTCGACCACCCCGAAGGCCGCCAGCCCCTCCATCGGGTAGCGCACCCCCGCGCCGGCCTGCGCCATGCACGGGCCGCCCAGCGCCTCGATCACCGCGTCCGGATAGCGCTCCCGCAGCGCCCGCACGACCCCGGCGCCGTGGAGGTCGCCCGACGGCTCGCCGGCGGAAACGAAGATGCGCGCCCCGGCGCGGGCGATCATCCCGTGGCTGGGGCGAGCGGCGCGGTCTGCACCACGGCCGCCACCCGGAGCGCCAGGGCGAGCGCCGCCCGTCCTTCCGCGCCGCCCACCACCACCTCGCGATCTCCGCGAACCGCGTGCACGAAGCTCTGCAGCTCGAGCCGGAGCGCGTCGGCCGCGGGCGCCTGCAGCACCAGCCGCTCGACCACGTCGGAGAGCTGAGCGCCGGTGCCCGGCCTCCAGTCGCTCCGCAGCCGCATGAACTCGCCGAGACCCGTCGCCAGATCGAGCGAGAGATATCCATTGGGCTGGAAGAGGCGGAGGCGGCGCACCCGCTCCCGGGAGACTCGCGAAGCGGTGGCGAGCGCCACGGCCCCGTTGGCGAACTCGACCCGGGCGTTGGCCATGTCGAGGTGGGAGGAGAGCACCGAGAGTCCGGATGCCCGGACCTCGGTGGCCTCGGCACCGCCGGTCAAGTGCAGCACCAGGTCGAGATCATGAATCATGAGATCCAGCACCACGGCGACGTCGGTGCCGCGGGGCTGGAACGGGGCGAGCCGCTGGCTCTCGATGTACCGCGGCCCGTCGAGGTAGGGCTCCGCCGCCCGGATGGCCTGGTTATAGCGCTCGATGTGACCCACCTGAAGCTGCACCCCGCTCCGGGCGGCGGCGGCGATCAGCCGGTCGGCTTCGGCCAGCGTGGCCGCGAGCGGTTTTTCCATCAGCACCGGGATGCCACGCTCCAGAGCCCGGAGTCCCACCTCCGCGTGGGCCGGGGTCGGCACCGCGATGGTGACGGCCTCGACCCGGCCGAGCAGCGTCTCCAGGTCACAGGCCTCGGTGCTCAGCTCGGAGGCGATGGTCCGGGCCCGGGCCTCGTCGGTGTCGGTGACGCCGACCAGCCGGGCGCCGTCCAGCTGGGCCAGGTGCCGGGCGTGGTGCCGGCCGAGGGCGCCGACGCCGATCACCCCGACCGACAGCACCCGGCTCACGCCGGCACGCCTCGCTCGGACGATTCGACGAAGTCGAGGAAGAGCTCCACCTCGGGCAGCGGCGGCAGGTCGGCGCGGGCCCGCTCCAGCGCCTGGGAGAGGTTGAGGTCGGAGTTGAAGAAGAGCCGGTAGGCGCGCTTCAGCGCCGCGATGGTCTCGCCGGAGAACCCGGCGCGCTGCAGGCCGATCGAGTTGAGACCGTACAGCTCCATCGGATTGCCCACGGCCTTGACGTAGGGCGGAATGTCCTGGTTGACCCGGGATCCGCCGCCCACGAAGGCATGGGTGCCGATGGTCACGAACTGGTGGATCGCGTTCAGCCCGCTGAGCACCGCCCGGTCCTGGATGGTGACGTGGCCCGCGCACTGCGTGCCGTTGGCGATCGTCACGTCGTCGCCCACCCGGCAGTCGTGCGCCAGGTGCACGTAGGTCATGATGAAGCAGCGGGCGCCCACCACCGTGCGATAGGTGGCCGAGGTGCCGCGGTTGATGGTGGAGTATTCCCGGATGATGGTGCCCTCGCCCACCTCCACCCAGGTCTCCTCGCCCCGGAACTTGAGGTCCTGGGGATCGCCGCCCAGAATGGAGCCGTCGCCCACGCTCACGTCGGCCGCGAGCTTCACGTTGCACTGGAGCCGGGCTCTCGGCCCGATGCGGCAGCGATCGCCGACCGACACCCGGGGTCCCACTAGCACCCACGGGCCGATCTCGACGCCCTGGCCCAGCTCGGCCGAGGGGTCGACGATGGCCGTCGGGTGAACGGCGGTGATCACCGATCCACCACGCGTGCCATCATCTCCGCTTCAGCCACGATGTTGCCGTCCACGTAGGCCACGCCCTTCATCCGGCAGGTCCGGCCCCGGTTCTGCAGCATCTCCAGCTCGCAGCGCAACTGGTCGCCCGGCAGCACCGGCCGGCGGAATTTCACGTTGTCCAGCGACATGAAGTAGACCACCTTCTGGTCCGGATCCTCGATCGTGCCGAGCAGGAGCATTCCCCCCACCTGCGCCATCGCCTCGATGATCAGCACGCCGGGCATGATCGGATGGCCCGGGAAATGGCCCTGGAAGAACGGCTCGTTGATCGTGACGTTCTTGATCCCGACGATGCGCGTGGTCCCTTCCACCTCGATGATCCGGTCCACCAGGAGAAAGGGATAGCGGTGCGGGATCACATCCAGGATCCTGCCGATGTCCATCGCGACGCCTCCGACGCGCTGTCCGGTCCGTCGGAGCCAACGGGCCAGCGCGATATTGCCCTGGTGGCTCGGTTTGCTGGCGACCACGTGGGCCTCGATCCGGCCCCCGACCAGCGCGAGATCGCCCAGAATGTCCCCCGCCTTGTGCCGCACGAACTCGTCGGGCCATCGCAGCTCGCCCCCGACCAGACCCTCGTCGGAGAGTATCAGGGTGGAGTCGAGGTCGGCACCCTTTGCCAGCCCCCGGGCGCGTAGCGCCTCCGCCTCCCGTACGAAGCCGAAAGTCCGGGCCGCGGCGAGGTCGCGCGCGAACGCCTCGGGCGTGATGTCGTAGCTCCCCGACTGACGCCCGATCAGCGGATGGGGCCACTCGATCGTCGTCGTCAGCCTGAGTGCGGGAGCCGGCGCGACCAGATAGGTGGAGTCGCCTTCGGTGAGCTGAGAAGGGGAGACGACCTTGTAGACGACGGGGTCGCCCGGCTGGTCGGTGATGCCCGCCTTGCACAGCGCGGTCAGGTAGGGTTGGAACGAGCCGTCGCCGATCGGTGGCTCGGGCCCGTTCAACTCGACCGTCAGGTCGTCGAGCTGGAGGGCGGCCGCGGCGGCGAGCAGGTGCTCCACCGTCTCCACGGTGCCGGGTGGCTCGCCCAGGGCGGTCCGCCGCTCGGTGGACCGGACCTGCGAGAGCCGGGCGGGGATCTCGGGGGCGCCGGGAAGGTCCACCCGGCGAAAGACGATCCCCTGCCCCGGCTCGGCGGCCAGGCACGTCGCGGTGACCCGCGCTCCGGTGTGCAGGCCGATGCCCTCGATGGTGGCATCGCGCGCCAGCGTGCGTCTAGGCATCCCGTCGTCTCTCCGCGACCAGGCTCTCCAGCTCGCCGACGATCGGCGCCAGGCGGTAGAGGGCCGCCTGGGCCCGCAGCACCTGCCGGTTGGGCCGCGCCGGATGCCCGCTGTACACCGAGCCGGCCGGCACGTTGCCGATCACCGCGCTCTTGGCCGCGACCTGTACCCGGTCGCCGATGGTGAGATGATCGGTGACGCCCACGTGCCCCGCGAGGATCACATCGTGGCCCAGGCGGGTGCTTCCCGCGACGCCCACCCCCGCCATGAGAAGGCAGCGGTCGCCGATGCGCACGTTGTGCCCCACGTGCACCAGGTTGTCCAGCTTGGTGCCCTGGCCGATCACGGTGTCGTCGAGGCTGCCGCGATCGACGCAGGAGTTGGAGCCCACCTCCACGTCGTCGCCGATGAGACAGCCCCCAACGTGGGGGATCCGCTCGTGCCCCGAGCGGCCGGAAAGATACCCGAACCCGTCGCCCCCGATCACCGCCCCCGCCTTGAGGACCACCCGACGGCCGATTCGAGCGCCGGAATAGCAGACTACCCTGGCATCCATCCTGGTCTCCTCGCCGACCGTGACGCCGTCGCCAAGGATGACCCCCTCCGCCAGCCGGCAGCGATCGCCGAGACGTACTCCCCGGCCGAGCACCACGAAGGGTCCGAGGGCGACGTCGGCGCCGAGCTCGCAGTGCGGGCCGATCCGGGCGCTGGGATCGATTCCCGCCGGCCGCGCGGCATCGGGGAAGAGCCGCCGGATCACCCGAACCATGGACCCGTACGGGTCATCCACCACGATGCGCGCGGCCGGCCCGGCGGGCGAATCGGCCAGCGCCGGAGGCAGCAGGACCGCGCCTGCCGGGGACGACCGAAGCGCGTCGGCGTAGTGTTGCGATACCGCGAGGGTGAGGGCGCCGGGCCCCGCCCGGTCGATCGGTCCCACCGCGGTGATGGAGACGGCCCCATCGCCAAGCAGGCGGCCACCGACGAGGTCGGCGACCGCCTGCGCGGTGAGCCCTCCCGACGTCACGCGGCTAACTGCCGGACTTGAGCTGTTGAATGACGCGCTGCGTCAGATCCAGCGACTTGTCGGCGGTCACGATGCCACTGTTGGGAGCGCTCACGTCGAAGATGACGGCGTAGTTGCCCGCCGCGCGCACGCCTTCGATCACGCTGTTGACCTTGGTTTGAATCGGCTGGAGCAGCTCCCGCTCGCGAGTGGACGCCTTCTGCTGCAACTCCTGGGTCCGCTGCTCCAGCTTCTGCTGCTGGCCGGTCAGCTCCTTGCGCTTGGCGTCGCGCTGGGTCGGGCTCAGCATGACCGACTTCTGCTCGAAGTCGGAGGCCGAGGAGTCCAGAGTGGCCTGGAGCTTCTGGACCTCGACCCGGTAGGTCTCGACCTCCCGGGTAAAGGTGGACTCGGCCTGGGCATACCCCGGCGTCTGCTTGAGGATGGCCTGGGTGTTGACGTAGGCGACCTTCCCTCCGCCCCCCTGCTGCGCGGCGGCCGCGCCGGCTCCCAGCAGCGTGAAAGTCGCGATCCAGGCTCCCACGACGAACGGCTTCATGCTCGGCTCCCGATGAAAGGTGCGTGCGTTGGTTTGTCATCCTGAGCGGAGCAAAGGAGGCAGAGTCTGGCATGGCCTCCTTCGCTGCGCTCAGGATGACAATGTCGTGACCCCAGTCCATGCCGCATCAAAAGAAATTCCCCAGTTTGAAATGCAACTGCCATCCCGGGTCCGGATTGCCGTCGCCATCCACCCGATCGAACCCGTAACCCAGGTCCACGCCGATCGGTCCCAGCGGCGAGATCACCGCGGCGCCGAAGCCCGCCCCGCGGAACAGCCGCGTGGGATCCCACTGGCGGGCCGAACGGTAGACGTTGCCCGCGTCGAAGAAGGTGCTGACGTAGAGCGACTGGCTGATCCGCGCGCCGGCCTCGACGGTAAAGGCGGCGTACGACTTGCCGAAGGCATCAGGGCTGGCCTGGTTGCCGCTCGCCTCGGGGTCGAATCCGTTCGGCGTGATAGCGAACTCGTCGTAGCCCCGGAGCGGGATGCCGAACTGCACCCCGCCCAGCGAATACAGCTCGGTGAAGAACGGCCCCGCATCCCCGAAGATGAACCCGGACTTGGCGGTGATACCTAGCACGAACTGGACCCCGCCACCGAACTCGCCGCCGCTGCCCGCACCCCCCAGGGGAGCGTACCAGCGGCCCTCCAAGTCCACTTTCCGGTAATTGCCTGTCCCCCCCAGAATGCCTCCGTTGAGCTCGCCGCTCACCGAGGTGAGCGAGCCGCCGGTGGCGAACGGCAGGCCGAACCTGGTGTCGCGGAGCAGGCTGGTGCCGACCGACGAGCGGGTGCAGCTGGTGCAGCGGAAACGCTCGCGCAGATCGGCGGACCCGCCGGAGTAGCGGATGCGCTGGAACGAGTAGGAGGTGAAGAGCCGGGTATAGCGCGAACCGAAGAAGGGGAACCCCAGCTGGACCGAGCCGCCGGTCTGCTTCCGCCGCCCGAGATCGCCCACGGTGAACCGGGCCCGGCTGTCGAACAGCGACACGGTGCCCGAGATCCGGCTCTCCCGGATGTTGGGATCGGTGTAGCTCAGCGTGAAGTCGTTGATGTTCTTCCCGAACTGCCACTGGAGCCGGCCCCGCTTGCCGCGGCCGAAGAGATTGGGCTCCTCCAGTCCGAGAAAGCCGCCCACCCCGGTGCCCTGCCCCAGCGACGCCCCGAAATTGATGTTGCCGGTCCGGCGCTCCTCGACCCGGAAGACGATGTCCACGTCGACCCCGTTCTCCGACGGCTTGACGTCGGGCGACGGCATCGGCTGCTGGAAGAAGCCGAGATTGGACACGTTCTGATAGGAGCGGATCAGCCGCTCCCTGCTGAACAGGTCTCCCGGGAGCATCACGATCGCCTCCCGGATCACCCGCTCGTGGGTCACGTCGTTGCCGACGATCTCGATCTTGTTGATCGTGGCGGGGTTGCCCTCGCGGATGGTCCAGCCGAGATCGATGCGCGGCTTGCCGTCCGGGCCGGTCCGCCGCACTTCCTTGGTATCCACCGACGCGTAGATGTAGCCGTTGTTGGCGTAGAGGTTCCCCACCTTCTCGTTCGCGGCGTCCCATTCCGCGCGGTTGAACGGCCTGGGCTCCCCCAAGGGCGCGCCGGTCCGCCCCACCGGGCCGAAGGGATAGAACGCCATCAGCTCATCGGTGGAGAAGCGACGGTTGCCTTCCACGTCGAAGGTCCCGACGACGTACCGTGGCCCCTCCTCCACCTTGAGATGCAGGGTGGCCTTGCCGCCGGCAGTATCGGCCGCGAGAGAGTCGCCGATGACCTGGAAATCGACGAAGCCGCGGTTGGCGTACCAGCCGGGCAGCTTTTCGCGGACGTCCTGTTCCAGCTTGTCCTCGTCGTACTCCCCGTTCTGGAACCACCAGAATCCCTCGGGGCGGGTGGACATCTGCTTCACCACGGTCTTGTCGGAGAAGCGCCGGTTGCCGCTGACGTTCACCTGGCTGATGGCGACGCGGTTCCCCTCGTTCACGTCGAACACCACCCGGATCTTGCCGGCTTCCTGGGGCAGCTCGAGGGTCTTTACCTGCGCCGCGTAGTAGCCGGCGTCCTTGTACAGCGAATCGATCGAGGCGCGGGACTGCTCGACGGCATTGCGGTCGAGGGGCCGGCCCTCGACCAGCTTGACCCGCCCCTTTACCGAGCCCTCGGAGACGCGGTCCACACCCCGCACCGCCCAGCGCTCGAGCACGGGGCGCTCCTTGACCTTGAGCGCCAACACCAGGCTCTCCCCGGCTGTCCGCTGCTCCACCACGACGTCGTCGAACTGCCCGGTGCGGAAGAGATTGGTGATGGCCCGCTGGATGTCGCGATAGTTGACGGGCTGGCGCACCACCAGGCCGGCGGTGCCGATGATCTGCGACGCGGTGAGGCGCGAGTTGCCCTCCACCACGATGCTGTCGACGATGGGCGGAGCCGGCTGGTCAGCCTGGGGCTCCTGAGCAACGAGAGCCGCCGGTCCCCCCAGCAGGAGGGCGACGGCGGCGAGGACGGCGAGGACGGGATGGAAACGCTGCATCAGCACGGGGTGAGGAGTGGCGCGCCCGCCCCCTCCGGAGCGGGCGCCGGCGGGGTCAGGCGCGGGTGCCGGTCAGAGCCCGGAACGCCAGCCGCTCGCCGTCGGGGGCGACATCCACCTGGATCTCGTCGCCACGCCCGAACTCGCCCATCAGGATCTTCTCGCTCAGCGGGTCTTCGACGAACTTCTGGATCGCCCGCTTGAGCGGCCGGGCGCCGTAGTTCTCGTCGTAGCCCTTCTGGACCAGGAAGTCGATCGCGGCCTGGGTGAGCTTGACCTCGTCGCCGAGGCGCCGCTGCACTTCCTTGAGGAGGATGGTGACGATCTGGGCGATATGCTCCCTCGAGAGCGGGTGGAACACGATGACGTCGTCGAGCCGGTTGAGGAACTCCGGGTTGAAGACCTTTTGCATCTCGTCCTTGATCCGCTCCTGCATCTTCTCGAAGCTGGACTTGGCGTCCGCGCCGTGGAAGCCGAGGGACTTGCCCTGCATGATGTCCCGGGCGCCCACGTTCGACGTCATGATCACCACCGTGTTCTTGAAGTCGATCATGCGGCCGTAGTTGTCGGTCAGGTGGCCCTCGTCCAGCACCTGGAGCAGGATGTTGAACACGTCCGGATGCGCCTTCTCGATTTCGTCCAGTAGGACGACCGAGTAGGGCTTCCGGCGCACAGCCTTGGTCAGGGTGCCGGAGTCCTCGTACCCCACGTACCCCGGGGGCGCGCCGATCAGACGGCTGACCGAGAACTTCTCCATGTACTCCGACATGTCCACCCGGATCAGCGCCTGCGTGTCGGCGAAGAGGAACTTTGCCAGCGCCCGGGCCAACTCGGTCTTCCCCACGCCGGTGGGACCGGAGAAGACGAACGAGCCGATCGGCCGGTTGGGATCCTTGAGTCCGGCGCGGGAGCGCCGGATGGCGCGGGACACCGCCGCGATGGCTTCGTCCTGGCCGACCACCGAGGCGTGGATCTCGTCCTCCATCCGCAGCAGGCGGGCGGTCTCCGCCTCCTGCAACCGGGTGACCGGAATGCCGGTCCACCGGGAGACGATGAAGGCGATGGCCTCCTCGTCGATCACCGGACGGCGGGTCTGCCGGTCCTTCTCCCACTCTTCCTGCTTGAGCCGGATCTGGTTCTGGAGATCGCGCTCCTGGTCGCGGAGCGACGCGGCCCGCTCGAAGTTCTGGTCGCGGACGGCGTCTTCCTTCTGGAGGTTGACCTTCTCCAGCGCGGCCTTGAGCTCGGCGACTTCAGCCGGTGGCGCCTGGGACGCCAACCGGGCCCGGGCGCCGGCCTCGTCGATCACGTCGATCGCCTTGTCCGGCAGGAACCGATCGGTGATGTAGCGCTCGGACAGCTCCGCCGCGGCCGTGAGGGTCGGGTCGGGGATGCTGATCCGGTGGTGATCCTCGTACTTCTTGCGGAGACCCTTGAGGATCTCGACGGTCTCTTCGACGGTGGGGGGCTCGACCACGACCGTCTGGAACCGGCGCTCGAGCGCGCCATCCTTCTCGATGTACTTGCGGTACTCGTTGAGCGTGGAGGCGCCGACGCACTGCAGCTCGCCCCGGGCGAGCGCGGGCTTCAGCATGTTGGACGCGTCGATCGCGCCTTCGGCCGCGCCGGCGCCGACCAGGGTATGCAGCTCGTCGATGAACAGGATGATCTGCTTGTTCTGGGCGATCTCGTTCATGACGGCCTTGAGCCGCTCCTCGAATTGGCCGCGGTACTTGGTGCCGGCGATGACGGCCGCCATGTCGAGCGAGAGCACCCGGTGGTCGCGCAGCACGTCGGGGCAGAGCCCGCTCGCGATGAGCAGCGCCAGACCCTCGACGATGGCGGTCTTGCCCACGCCGGGCTCGCCGATCAGGACCGGGTTGTTCTTCTTCCGCCGCGCCAGGATCTCCATGACCCGCTCGATCTCCTTGGCCCGCCCGATCGTCGGATCGAGCTGGCCCTCGGCGGCGAGCTGGGTGAGGTCGCGGCAGAAGTGGTCGAGCGCCGGTGTCTTGGACTTCTTCTCCGACTTCG
>JACCRH010000271.1 GCA_013813675.1 Gemmatimonadales bacterium | reverse complement strand
GGCTCCTGCTGTGACGTACCAACCCCCTGCTCATTTCACGCTTGCGAAACTTTTCACAAGCCGATAGGTTTGCCCCCGTGACCACCCCTCAGCCGGGCGGGAAGTCCCCCGGGCCGATGCGGTACGCCGGCCTCGGCATCCAGCTCGCCGTGATCCTCGTGGTCTTTGTGCTCGCCGGGCAGTGGGCCGACCGGAAGCTCGGCACCGGGGGAATCATCACCGTCGTCGCGGCGTTCGTGGGCTTCGGCGGCACCATGTATTCGCTGATCCGGACGCTCAATAAGAAAGACGGCGGCGGCGAGTGACCCTGGCCGTCCGCTATGCCGCTGGCGTGGCGGTCGTCGGTGTCGGAGGAATTCTGACGGCGGCCGTATCGCCCGCCGGCCCCCGACCGGGAATAGCCTGGGGACTCGCCGTGGGGTTGCTGCTGCAGGCGCCGCTTGGCTGGTGGACCTTACGGGCGATCGCGACCGAAAGGTTCCTCCTGGTGTGGGGACTGGGTATGCTGGTGCGCGTTACCGTGGTGGGAGTCGCTGCCTTCGCGCTGATGCCCCTGTCGGCCGGGCTGGCGGCTCCGATGCTGGCGACGATGGTGGGGATTCTGCTGGCGCTCCTGCTGGTCGAGGGCGTGGTGGCGATGCGGGAACACTCTCCGGAAGACGGGCGATGACGCGATTCGGACGATCGGTGACGCTGGCCGCCGCGCTCTCCATGTCGGCGTTGGGAGCAGGAGGCGCCGTGGCGGCCCAGGAGCACGGTGGCGTCGCCGACGTGGCGCGGGACGCCGTGGCCCCCGCTTCCCAGCAGGAGGCCAGCGAGAACCAGATCGACATCGCGCACCACCTGGGGAACGCGCACGAGATCGAGACTCCATTCGGCATCCTGCACCTGCCCCAGTGGGAGCCGCTGCACGTCGGCGGCCTGGCGATCGATCTGTCGCCCACCAAGCACCTGGTGTTCATGCTGGCTGCCGCCGCGATCGTGGCCCTCACCTTCCTGCTGAGCGCCCGCGCCGTCGCCCAGGCTCAGGCCCAGGGCCGTCCGGCCAAAGGATTCGCCGGCTCGATGGAGGCGCTGGCGCTCTACATCCGGCAGGAGGTGGTACTCCCCAACGTGGGCCACCACGGCGAGGGATTCGCCCCCTACCTCCTGACGCTCTTCTTCTTCATTCTGGTGATGAACATCCTGGGCCTGCTTCCCTGGGGAGCGACGGCGACGGGCAACATCTCGGTCACCGCCGCGCTCGCCCTGATGGCGTTCATCACCATCGAAGTGGCGGGGATGCGAACGCTGGGATGGAAGGGATACCTGAACACCATCTTCTACCTGCCGCCCGGCCTGCCCGGCCCGCTCAAGCCGATCATGCTGGTCATCATGACGCCGGTGGAAATCATCGGAAAGCTGTCCAAACCGTTCGCCCTCGCCGTCCGGCTGTTCGCCAACATGACGGCGGGCCACGTGCTGGTGCTGGCGCTGATCGGCCTCACCTTCCTGTTCAAGAGCTACATGGTCGGCGTCCTGGCCTCGTTGCTGGCGACCTCGATCATGCTGCTGGAGCTGTTCGTCGCCTTCCTGCAGGCCTTCGTGTTCACGCTGCTCACGAGCGTGTTCATCGGGCTCATGCGGGCGGAGCACTAGCGAGCGGCGCAAGCCGCCTCGCTGACACCCGGCCCGCGCGCGCCCGCGCGGCGTCGGTCGAGTAGTCCGCCGTCCGGCGGACGACGCCCGCTGCTGCCGGCCCAGCGCCGGGGGCGATGGCGGGTCACCGTGGCGGAGCCGCCTTGGGAGAGGTGGCTCGAGCGCGGCGGGTGCGATCGGCCCCGGTTCTCCCGCTCATTCGAGGAGTACGACATGCTGTACATGCTCGTCCTGCTGCAGGCCGCCGCGGCGGCCGGCTCGGACAAGGGACTCGGTCTCATCGGCGCCGGTCTTGCCGCCGGTCTCGCGGTACTCGGCGCCGGCATCGGTATCGGCCGCATCGGCGGCTCGGCCACCGAGGGAATGGCACGCCAGCCGGAGAACACGGCGCGCATCCAGACCGCCATGATCATCGCCGCGGCGCTCATCGAGGGCGTGGCGCTGTTCGTCGCGGTCATCGCGTTCCTGATCCAGGGCAAGATCACGTTTTGAGTTGTCGGTGATCAACCATCGTCGGTGCGGAACAACGTGAAAGGTGAACCCTTTTCACCTTTCACGCGGTTAGCACCTTCGGCTGATAACCGATTCTCGCTTTGGGAGATCCGATGCTGAAGCTCGTATTCCTCGCCGTCCAGGACCACGCGCCTGCCGCCCAGGAGCACGCGTCGGGCCCGCTCACGGTCGAGGGTGGTCTGATGCTCTGGACCATTGTCGTCTTTCTGCTGCTGCTGGCGATTCTGAAGCGGTTCGCCTGGCCGGCGATTCTGGGGGCGGTGGAGGCGCGAGAGCAGGCGCTGGAGCGACAGCTCGCCGAGGCCGCGCACGACCGGGAGCAGGCGGCCGCCATACTGGCGGAGCACCAGAAGCTCATCGCGGAGGCCAAGACTCAGGCGCACGCGATCATCGTGGAGGCGCGGAGCGTGGCGGACAAAGATCGGGCCCACGCGATCGAGAAGACCAAGGCGGAGCAGGAGGAGCTGCTGGCGCGGGCCCGGCGGGAGATCGCCGCCGAGCGGGACCGCGCGGTCGCGGAGCTGCGGCGCGATGCGGTCGACGTCTCCCTCGCCGCCGCGTCCAAGCTGATCGAGAAGCGTCTCGACGGCGAGACCGACCGCAAGCTGGTGCAGGACTTCCTCGTCACGCTGGATGAGCGGCCGTGAGGTCCTCCACCATCGCCCGCAACTACGCCGAGACGCTCTTCGACCTGGGGCAGGGGAGTGGGGACGCCGAGCGCTACGCGGAGCTGATCGCCGCCGTGTCGGGGGCGGTGGAGACCACGCCGGAGGTGCAGGCGGTGCTGATGTCGCCCCGGGTCCCCAAGGCGGCAAAGGCGCGGCTGCTGAGCGCGGCACTCGACGGCACGCCGCGCGAGTTCGTGCGGTTCCTCCAGGCGCTGGTCAAACGGGGGCGCCAGCGACTTCTGCCTCAAGTCGCCGCCGAGTACCAGACGCTGCTCGACCTCAAGCACAACCGGGTGCGCGCGGGGGTGACCCTGGCCCGCCCGGCCGACGAATCGCTTCAGCGCGCCATCCAGTCCGCCCTCAGCCGCCAGCTCAACAAGGAAGTGGTGGCCGCCTTTCATGTGGATCCCGAGATTCTCGGCGGCACGGTGGTCCGGGTGGGCGAGCGGATCCACGACGGGTCGGTGCGCCGGCGGATGACCAAGCTTCGCCGACACCTGCTCTCCGGCTGACCGCCGAACCTCAGGCGATGGCGAGTGGGCGCAGGTCCGGCTCCACCCAGCCGAATCTCGCTTCGGCCGACATCAGCAGGTCCTTGGTGTAGTGCTTCAGCGGCAAGTCCCGGTCGCCGTAGCGGGCCAGCAGGCGGTCCAGCCGGGCCCCCCAGTCGGCTCCCCCCGTTCCCTCCTCCTCCGCCACGTAGCCGCAGGCCAACCGCACGTAAAAGCGTGTGATCGTCTCGTGGTACCCGCCGGCCGGTGTGGTGACGACGCCGTGCGCCGCGTTGATCTTCTGGATGCCCGCACGGACGACGGCCAGCGCCTGCTCGAACGGCATCCGTGAGGCGTACCAGAGCGCCACGGCGAGGTGGGCCCGATGGCTCCACTCCGGCTTCGGCAGTGTGCCCGCCTCGAAGCGCGCGATCAGCCGCACGACCTCGTCCGACGTCACGCGCCCGACTCCCGCCGCCGGGGCACACCACGCGGCCCTTCCGGCACCGGGCTGCTCTTCCCGTGGGCGCCGGGGCTGAGCTGGATCATGAGCACCGCCCCCAGGATCAGTGCCATCGCGGCGATGGTCCGCGGGGTGACGGTTTCGTGCAGGATCAGCCAGCCGAGCAGAACCGCGACGACCGGGTTCACGTAGGCGTAGGTGCCCACCACCGTGGCGGAGGCGTGGCGCAGTGCGTAGGCATACGCGGTGAAGCCGACGATCGAGCCGAAGACGACGAGGTACGCCAGCGCGCCGATTCCCGAGCGCGACCACCGCCACTGATCTGCCTCGCCGAGGAGGAGCCCGAGCAGCGTGATCACCGCGCCGCCTGCGAGCATCTGCACCGCCGACGCGACATAAGGTGACGTGTCGGTCGGGTTCCGCTTGGAGTACACCGTGCCCAGCGCCCACGAGGCACTCGCCAGCGTGAGCGCGACCGGGCCGGCCAGGTCCGCGTTCATCAGCTCCCCGGGCGTCACTCCCGCGAGGAGCGCACTCCCCAGGAATCCGAGCGCCAGCCCGACGCCGACCCGCCAACTGAACACCGTGGTGCCGCCGGGCCACAATGCGTCGAAGAAGGCTGCCCAGAGTGGCACCGCCGCGACGAAGACGCTCGCCGCGCCCGACTCCACGTGCTGCTCGGCCCAGACGACGACGGCGTTGCCCCCGAGGAGCAGGAAGAGGCCGGTGATGGCGAGCACCTTCCAATCGCGCGAAGTCCGCGGCAGCCGGTCGCCGGCGGCAAGCATGATCCCGGCCAGGAGCAGGCCCGCGATGACGAAGCGGATTCCGGCGAAGAGCAGCGGAGGCAGGTGCATCACCCCGACCCGGATGGCGAGGTAGGTGGAGCCCCAGACGGTGCAGACCAGGATGTAGGCGATCAGCGCCCTGCCGCGCAGTCCCGCCATCAGTCCGCCTCGACCGGGACGATGCCCGGCTTCTCGAACAGCGTGGAGAGCACGATGGTGGTGCGGGTGCTGACCTGCTGGCCGGGCTGTTTGATCTCGCGGAGTACGCCCTCGAGACTCTCGATCGAGGGGGCGGCGACCTTGAGCACGTAGCAGTCGTCACCCGCGACGTGGTGGCACTCGAGCACGTGAGGATTGGCGGCGAGGGCCCGGATCTGGCGCTCGTCGCCCGCATGCTCCGTGACCGGGTATCGCACGGCGACGAACGCGGTGATCGGGAAGCCGGACTTGGCCCGGTCGAGCCGGGCGTGGTAGCCGTGGATAAACCCGGCTTCTTCCAGCCGTTTCACCCGCTCCATGACGGCGGGTCGCGAGAGTCCGATCTCGTCGGCGATGGCCTGATAGCTGGCCCGGCCGTCGGCGGAGAGGGCTTGAATGATGCGTCGGGATATGTGGTCGAGCGTGTAGCCACCCATGGGATCTTTCCTATGGTTCGTAAGCGCAATCTAGTTGCGACGTACGATTCGTCAATACAGGCTGAATACTTGAACTATTAGGAGGAGTAGGTACTTGGCGCACAAGGCCGGGTCTAGCAGTTCAGGCTGCTGACTGCTAACTTGAGGGTAGAGTTGCCCGCCCGCCTTGCCAAGACCGGCTGTCTCCGCCGGATTTAAGGTCTCACAAGTGTCGTCCTCACCAGCCACCCAGGCCCCGACTGCGCGTGTCATAATCTGCGACTACAACACCTTACTCCAGTCGGTGACTGGCCTGTTGCGAATGAGCGGGTATGCCGTGTTCCAAGCCTACGACGGGCAGGCGGCGGCAGAACTCTGCCGGCACATGCCGGACATTGACTTATTGGTGCTCAACACCGAAGGGACCGGCATGGATACGCCGGCCCTCGTTCATGCGGTCCGGCAAGCTCATGCCGGCCTGCCCGTGCTCCACATCGGGAAGGCCCCGATCCCCGGCATGCCAGGAGATGTGATGGACCTGGCGGACTCGTTCAGCGCGGAACAGCTCCTTACGGCGGTCCGGTCGCTGGTTCCGGTGGGAAGGTTGATCCCGGCTAGCGGATAACTCTGGCGGGACCTAGGGATACGAGAAGGGCCGGGGCAACTTCCCCCGGCCCTTCTTCATCGGCTCTGGCTTGGGGCCAGCCCCCGGGCGGGGGTGGCTTCTCTCGCCTCAAGCGGCAGCTCTACGGGACGCACCACGCGGTGAGCAAGAAGCACCTTCATCCGTCGCATCGCCTCCAATCTATGCCACCGTTTACAACTCCGTTACTGCGCATCCAAGCTCCTGTGGGTCAAGTACCTACTCCTGACTATTAGGAGGAGTTGGTATTTGTCGCGCCGCCGGGAAGCGCTGGGGGCTTTGGAAGCCAGAGGGTAAAACGAAAGGCCGGAGCTACCTGCCGCCCCGGCCCTTCTTGTTCGGTGGCTGGAGCCACCCGGCCTTGGGCGGCTTCTTCAGCGGTTTCCCGACGTTCTCCCCC
>JACCRH010000270.1 GCA_013813675.1 Gemmatimonadales bacterium | reverse complement strand
ACTGGGAGGCCATCGCGCTGGGGCCCTGCGGAGGCCGGGAGTGCCTGTACCTGGCCGACACGGGCGACAATGATCGACGCCTCCGCACCGCCCGGATCTACCGCGTGCCCGAGCCATCGGTGGGGAGGCCGAACCGGATAGCCCACGCGGCCGAGCGCCTGGAATTCCGCTATCCCGACGGACCCAGAGACGTCGAGGCGGCCTTCGTGGGCCGAGACGGTGCGGTGTACCTGATCAGCAAGGTGCGAGACCACCAGCCGGCAGCGTACCGGATCCGGCCGGATGCCTGGAAGAGGGGCAAACCGGTAGTCGCCGAAGCGATCGGCAAACTGCCCATCGATTCCGGCGGTCTGGGCAGCCAGGTCACCGACGCGGCGCTCTCCCCAGCAGGCGACCGGGTCGCCGTTCGCACCTATCTCGCCATATATCTCTTCACGCTGACCCGACAGGGCACGCTCCGTTCCCTGGGCGTCGGCTGCGACGCCGCCGGTCTCCAGCTCCAGGGCGAAGGAATCTCCTGGCTCGACGATCGCGTACTGGTCCTGACCAGCGAGAGCGGGTTCGGGGCCCCGGGGACCATAGTGGTTCTGGACTGTGCCACCGGCTGAGCCCCGGTCGCCCACGGTCATCGTGCTTGGTGGGGGACTCTCGGGCATCGCCGCCGCGCTCACGCTCGCGGAAGGCGGATTGACCGACGTCACCCTCCTCGAGCGCGGGGCGACCCTCGGTGGGCTGGCGGGGAGCTTCGAACGGGACGGACACTTCTACCCGCTGGGCTATCATCACATCCTTCATCGCGACCGCGCCCTGCTCTACTTCCTGGAGCGCATCGGTGCGCTCTCCGACGTACGCTGGCGCCGGATCCGAATGCACTTCCATCTCGACGGTGAGGCTTACGATCTGGGAAGGGTGGCCGGGTTCCTGCGGTATCCAATGAGCCTACCCGACAAGCTCCGGTTCGCCCGCCTCATGGTCAGGGCGTTTGTGCGGAAGGACTGGTCGGCCTGGGAGGACAGAAGCGCGGCCGAGCTGGTCGATCGGCTCGCTGGACCTGGCGTGCGTCTCGCGATCTTCGAGCGACTCACCCGGCTCAAGTTCGAGCTGCCCTGCGCGGAGGTGAGTGGCGCCTGGCTCGGCGCCCGGCTCCACCATCGCGAAGGCTCCGCGCCGCTCGGCTACATCCCCCGCGCCAACTGGACCAAGGTCCTCTGCGACGGCCTCGCTCGCCTGCTGAATGAGGCAGGCGTCCGGGTACGGCTCCGCACCCGGGTCACCCGCCTGCAGACCGCGGACGGGCGCATCACGGCGGCGGAGGGCGAAAGCGGAGAGCGGCTGACAGGCGATATCTTTGTCAGCACCATCCCGACCGAGATCTACCGGGGGCTTCTGCCGGAGGAGAGCACGCCGGGCTTGGAGCAGATTCGCTACTCGGCTCTCCTCTCAGTGGTCTGCGCGACTCGACAGAAAGTGCCCACGACGGCGTATTGGACGAATCTGGCCACGCTGGACCGAGCGGCAGGCGCGATTTTTCTGCTTACCGAGCTCAACCCGACCATCGGTCGGCCGGGCGATACCTGCATCAACTTCGTCACCCATCTGGGCGGCAGAGATCGCCCGCTGTTCCAGGAGACCGACGAGCAATTGATGGAGCGATACCGCGACGACTACAAGGCGGTGTTCGGCGTCGAGTTGGATCCGTTTTGGACCCACATCGCGCGGGTGCCCATGTATTCACCGGTGTTCGGTCGCCGCTACCGCAACCCGCCCATTCGGAGTGGGACCTGGCGCAACGTCTGGTTCGCCGGCAACTATCGCACGTTTCCATCGATCGTCTCCACCGGCACCGCCCTCGGGTCGGGGGTCGAGACCGGAGCCGCGCTCCTGGCGGAGCTTGGCAGGCGTACCGGATTGCCGGAGGCGATCGCGCGTTTCCGTCCGAAGGCGATGATCCGTGGCTGATGCTTCGCCCAGACGTTCTCAGGTTGCAGGGGTCATACAGGTCCTTCGCCCGCACCAATGGGTAAAGAACCTGCTGGTCTTCGTTCCGATTTTCCTCGATCACCGATGGATGGAGCGGCAGACTATGGCGGCGGGCGTGACCGCTTTCCTCGGTTTCTCCCTCGCCGCATCGGGTGGGTACGTCATCAACGACCTGCTCGACCGGGAGGCGGACCGGAATCACCCTAACAAGCGGAACCGGCCATTCGCCGCGGCCGACTTGTCTCCAGCTGTGGGATATGTACTGGCCCCCGTGCTTCTCGCCACCGCCGTCGTCATCGCGGCGATGCTACGATCGCATGATTTTCTGGCCCTGCTCCTCCTCTACATCGTGCTCACGACCGCGTATTCCGCCTATCTCAAGCGCGTCGCCGTACTGGACGTCCTCCTCCTCGCGGGACTCTATACCCTTCGCGTTCTAGCGGGGATCGCCGCGACCGGGGTGCGTTTTTCTACCTGGTTGCTGGCGTTCGCCATGTTCCTCTTCCTCAGTCTGGCCTTCCTCAAGCGTCACGGCGAGCTCGCCGCCATTGCCCCCGACAGCCCTGCCACCTCGCGGCGCCGAGGCTACCTGCCGAGCGACCTTCCATGGCTCCGAACCATGGGCACGGCCAGCGGGTATCTGGCTGTCCTGGTGCTGGCGTTATACCTCAACAGCGACCAGGTCGCGGTGCTCTACCGGAAGCCAGCGGTGCTCTTCCTGGTGTGCCCGCTGCTGCTCTTTTGGACCGGCCGGATGTGGCTGCTCGCCCATCGCGGCCTCATCCACGAAGACCCGATCGTGGCTTCGGCAAGCGATCCCGCCAGCTACATCGTCGGCGTGTTGGTGGCGCTCGTACTGTTCGCGGCGCTCTGAGGTGGCTCCGATCCGGGTTCGGCCGGGCCGATCCTGGGGCGGGTACCCGTCGGTGCGGCACACACGCGTCATTCCGGTTATCTGGCGCGATGAGCCGCCCGTGCTTGCGAACATCGCCGAGTCGGTGCTGGCCACCGGCTGCGGGCGCAGCTACGGCGATAGTTGTCTGAACGAGGGTGGCGCCTTGCTCGACGCCACTGGCCTCGACCGGTTCATGGGGCTGGATGACGCCGGGGTGATACGCTGCGAGGCAGGAGTCATGCTGGGAGAGATCCTCCAGGTCGTGGTCCCAAGAGGATGGTTTCTTCCAGTGGTCCCCGGCACGAAGTGGGTCACTGTCGGCGGCGCGGTGGCCAACGACATTCATGGCAAGAATCACCACCGCGCGGGCTCGTTCGGTGCCCACGTGACCCGGTTCGAACTGTACCGCTCCTCCGGTGAGCGCCTGGTGTGCTCACCGACCGAGAACCGGGAATTGTTCGCGGCCACCATCGGCGGCCTTGGCCTCACCGGGCTGATCCTGTGGGTCGAGTTCCGGCTCCAGCGGATTCCGGGCCCGGGAGTCGCCGTGGAGCGGATCCGCTTCGCGAACCTGGCCGAGTTCCTGGCTATTGCCGCAGAGGACCCGGCCCACGAGTACACGGTGGCCTGGGTGGACTGTCTCGCGAGGGGGCGCAGCCTCGGCCGAGGCGTCTACTTCCGAGGTTCACACGCGCCGCTGCCTGGGCGGGTTCCCCCGCCCTCGGCCCCCCGCTTTCGAATTCCATTCGACGCGCCCGGCCGCCTGCTCAACCGCGCGACGGTTTCAGCCTTCAACGCGATGCAGTATCGGCGCGGGCTCCGGAAGCGATCGAAGAGGACCGTGCCTCACGAGCCTTTCTTCTTCCCGCTGGACGCCATCGGAGAATGGAACCGGCTCTACGGCGCCCGCGGCTTCCTTCAGTACCAATGCGTCGTGCCGGAGACGCAAGACGGCGGAGTGATCCGTGCCATTCTCAGCCGAGTGGCCTCTTCGCGGGAGACCCCCGGGTTAGGGGTTCTCAAACGGTTTGGGCCGGCGGCGTCGCCCGGCCTCCTGTCATTTCCCCGTCCCGGGCTCACTTTGGCCGTCGATGTCGCCTTTCGCGGCCGCCGGACACTCGATCTCCTTGATCAACTGGACGGTTTGGTCCGCGACGCCGGAGGCGCCGTTTATCCAGCCAAGGATGCCCGCATGAGCCGGGAGAGCTTTCGAAGCTTCTTCCCGGCGTGGCCAGCCTTTGCAAGGCAAGTGGATCCGCGATTTTCCTCCTCCTTCTGGCGCAGGGTCCATGTCGGCTGAGGCCGGTCCGCGCAGGGTGCTGATCGTCGGCGCCACATCCGCCATCGCCACCGAAGTCGCCCGGGCCTACGCGGAACGAGGAGCGAGCCTGTTCCTGGCCGGGCGCAATCCGGAACGTCTCTCCAACGCCGCCGCCGACCTGGCGCTGCGGGGTGCGGCACGGGTCGAAACCGCGGCCTTCGATGTGCTTGCCCACGAGAGCCATGGAGACCTTGTGACCCGCGCGTTCGCGGGAGGACCGGTGGACGTTGCTCTCCTGGCCCATGGAGCGCTTCCCGACCAGGCACGATGCCAGCAAAGCTCGGGCGAGGCCGTTGACGCGTTGGCAGTGAACTTTACGGCCACTGTGGCGTTGCTCACCCTACTGGCCAACCGGTTCGAAGCCCAGCGCCGAGGCACCATTGCCGTGATCTCGTCAGTTGCCGGCGACCGCGGCCGGCAGAGCAACTACGTCTACGGCGCGGCCAAGGGCGGCCTGTCTGTCTTCCTCCAAGGCTTGCGGAATCGTCTCCATCACTCAGGGGTTTCGGTGGTGACCCTGAAACCCGGATTCGTGAATACACCCATGACGAGTGCGATGCCGAAGAATCGCCTCTTCGTCACGCCTCGGCGCGCAGGACGCGCCATCCACCGCGCGATTGAGGCTCGTCGGGACGTGGCCTACATTCCTTGGTTCTGGCGACCCGTCATGGCCCTGATCACCCACCTGCCTGAGCGGTTTTTCAAGCGGCTCCGGCTCTAGGAAAATCGCATGCCTTTACTTCGGCACTCACTCGCCATGTTCGCACTGTCCGCCGCCGCTCCTGTGATGGCCCAGACGACGCCGGGGGCCGGTCCCGGCCGAGTTGTCGCCGCGGCCATCAGCGCGGACGCGCTCCGGGCACACCTCGAGTTCCTGGCCGATGACGCCCTCGAAGGGCGAGCTCCCGGCACCCGCGGCGGTGAGCTGGCGCAGAAGTACATCGCCTCCCAGTTCCGCCGGCTCGGCCTCGAGCCCGCGGGCGACAGCGGGAGCTATTTCCAGCAGGTACCCATCATCTCGTTGACGCCGAGCCCCTCGTTGTCGGTCGTCGCGCCGGTGGCGATGCCGCTCACCTGGAAAGACGATTTCGCGCTCTGGTCGATGCGGAACGATTCCTCGGTCGGTTTCCGGGGCGAGGCGGTGTTCGTGGGCTACGGGATCGTGGCGCCCGAGCTTGGCTGGAACGACTACGCAGGGCTCGACGCCAAGGGAAAGATCGTGGTCGCGCTGGTGAACGATCCCGGGCTGCAGGACTCCACGCTCTTCCGGGGCAAGATCCTGACTTACTACGGCCGGTGGACCTACAAGGTCGAGGAGGCACGCCGGCAGGGCGCGGCCGGGCTGCTGC
>JACCRH010000256.1 GCA_013813675.1 Gemmatimonadales bacterium | reverse complement strand
CCTACGGCGAGCAGGAGGATGGTGCCGATCTTCATGAAAGTGGAGAGGTAATCCCGGGGGCAGAGCAGCATCCAGACCGGGAGCACGCTGGCGATGAAGCCGTAGGCGATAATGCCGTAGGCGATGGTGAGCCCGGAGTGGGTGAAGAGCGGGGCAAGGGTGGGCGATTGCGCGACGTACCGGCCACCGACCAGCGCCAGCAGGAGGAGCGCCACCCCACCGGCCGAGGCCTCGAGGGTGCGCCCGGGACGCCACACCTTCATCCAGTAGCCCATCAGGATCGCGATGGGGATGGTGCAGAGGATGGTGAACACGCCCCACGGGCTGTCCCGCAACGCGTTCACCACCACCAGCGCCAGGACCGCGAGCAGGATGACCATGATAGCGAGGACCGCGACCATGGCGAGCAGGCCGGTCACCGGCCCGGTCTCCTCCTTGGCCATCTGTCCCAACGACTTGCCGTCGCGCCGCATGGAGGCGAAGAGAATCACGAAATCCTGGACCGCGCCGCCCAGCACCACGCCGCAGACGATCCAGATCGTGCCCGGCAGGTAGCCGAATTGGGCCGCGAGGACCGGCCCGACCAGCGGACCGGCGCCTGCGATCGCGGCGAAGTGGTGGCCGAAGAGCACCCACCGCGAGGTGGGCACGTAATCGCGTCCGTTGGCGAGACGCTCGGCCGGCGTGGCGCGCCGGTCGTTGAGGCCGAAGACCCGGTCGGCCAGGAAGCGGCTGTAGAAACGGAAGGCGATCAGGTAGGTGCCGGCGGCGGCCAGCACCAGCCATGCGGCGCTGATGGTCTCGCCCCGGTGCAGGGCCAGGAACCCCCACCCGACCGCGCCGGCCAGGCCCACCAGAAGCCAACCCAGTTTGGGAAGCATGGCCTGAATAAAAGCGGGAACGGTGAACGATGAAAAGTGAACCGGACTCGACCACCGATTTTCCGGTTCACTTTTTACCGTTCACCGTTCCCGCTTCTCCTCCTTGCCCCCCTCCAAATCTGCCCGTACTTTCGAGGTCCATGCCCTTGCCATCCTTCGGTTTCGGCCAGCGACCGTCGTGGGAATACGAGGCCCCTGACGCAAGCGGCGCGGTGCTCGAGGAGCCCGAGCCGCAGCCGATCCGGAAGGGCTGGAAGGGAAAGGTCGCGGTGGTGACCGGGGGGGCCACCGGCCTCGGCCGAGCGGTGGTGATGGAGTTCGGCAAGCTGGGCTGCAATGTCGCCTTCTGCTTCGTGAATCTGCCGGGCCGGGACGTCGTGGAGCAGGCGCTGCTGACCGAGACCGCCCTCGCCGCGATGGGCGTCGGCGTCTATGCCACCCGCTGCGACGTGCGCGACCGGGATGAAGTCGACCACTTCGTCCACGACGCCAAGCAGCGGCTCGGCGGGGTGCACTTTCTGGTGAACAACGCCGGCATCGCAAACGACGGCGCCCTCTGGCGGCTCAGCGACGAGGCCTGGCGCGAGGTGCTCGACACCAACGTGACCGGCGCCTTCAACTGCATCCGGTCGGTGGCGCCCATCTTCCGGCAACAGCACTACGGCAAGATCGTGAACGTGAGCGCCCATCAGGCCAAGCGGCCGGGATTCGGGGTCTCGAACTACGCGGCGAGCAAGGCCGCGCTCCTGGGCCTCACCCGGGCCGCCGCGGTCGAGCTGGGTCCCGCCAACGTCAACGTCAACGCCGTAGCCCCCGGCTTCATCCGCACCGAGCGGATGGCCATGCTCCCCTCCGAGGTGGTCGAGCGCGCGCAAAAGAGCTCGGTGCTCGGCCGGGTCGCCGACCCGGAGGACGTGGCGCACGTGGTGTCCTTCCTCTGCTCCGAATCCGCGCGGCACATCACCGGGCAGACGATCGTGGTGGACGGAGGGTTGTCGTTGGAGTAACGGGAGACGGAGCGTCTGGTAGGCTGGTGTGGAGCTCGGGTGGAGCGCGGGGACGCGGACTTCGGCGGACCCGTCTGCGACGTTGAGGTCCTGTCATCCCGAGCAAAGCGAGGGATCTTGCCCGCATGGCCCGGGCACCTTGCTACTATGTCTACCTGCTTTCCAGCAACTCCGGCATTCTCTATGTCGGAAGCACGTCGAACCTCGCTCGTCGGGTCTACCAGCACATTCACGGCCTTTTTCCCGGCTTTACGAGATCCTATCGCGTCAATCGCCTCGTGTGGTGGGACGCGACTCCGAACGCTCGAGCTGCAGTCGCGCGTGAGCGCGAGATCAAA
>JACCRH010000253.1 GCA_013813675.1 Gemmatimonadales bacterium | reverse complement strand
AGCCCGTTGAGGTTCCTCATCACCCCGTTGTCCCACAGGAACGCACGGCTGATTCCTTCGAAACTGGTGGACACTCCCACCACCTGACGGCGCGAATTGATGCCGCGGGCCTGGCTGGTGGAATCTCCAGGGAGCCTGCCTAGCGGCCGTATCCCACCGGCTTTGGTCCAGAGGAAGGCGCGCGCGATGAACTCGCCTGCCAGGTCGGGGGCCCCGGCCGGGTTGGAGAACCCGACGACGTCGCCCCGTTCACTGATCGCCGTCGCCGTGTGCCAGCTGGTGCCGCCCAGGTTGCCCAGGTCGGTCACCGCACCATGGTCCCAGAGCACCGCGTGGCGGGCACTGTATCGCCCGACCGCGACGTCGCACTCCCCCGAGATGCCCACGACCTGGCCCTGCTGATTGATCGCGGTGGCAGCCGACGTGGAATCACCGGGGTACGGGGAGAGCTCTCTCTTCCGCTGCTTCTTCGGCTCCCACAGGACCGCGCGGAACTGCAAGACCGTGGTCAGCGTGTCGCAGGTGGGATCGCGCACCGCCGTCTGGGCCCAGCCGACGACCTGGCTGTGGTCGTTGACGCTGGTGGCGTAGCTGTGCGTCCCTCCCAGCGTGGGCAGTGCCTTGATCACCCCGTCCTGCCATACGAATCCCCGACAGACCTTGCCGGTATTGGTGGGAAAGAACGGCACACAGCTCCACGTCTCGTTCAAGGAGTCCGTCTCGGCGGTCTCGGCGATGCCCACCACCATGCCGCGGTTGTTGAGCCCATGCCATTGTACGCTGCTGTGCGGACCGCCCAGCGTCCGGATCCTGGTGAGCGCCCCATGGCGCCACAGGGTCGCGCGCCGAGTCCCGTCGGCACGGTTGGAGAAACCCGCGACCCAACCGCGCTCGTTGATATCGCTGCCCCGACTCGACGTTCCGCTAAGTGTCGAAGTGATCTTGACGATTCGGTATTTCGGAATGGCGTCCAGCTGGGAGAGCGCCTCCGCCGGTTCGGTGACCTGCGGTTCCTCGTGGCAGCCTGCCAGGGCGGCGATCAGAATCAAGTACGGGATGTTTCGCATTGCATGCTCCGGCGTTGAAAACAGAGCGGGCGCACCGTTCGATGGCACGCTCGGCGATGTTCCCCCACCGTAGCCCGCCGCGGACGGGCGCGCGCGCCGGATTCGGACCTGCAATCCTCGCGACATCCCGCTCGCCGCATCCGGACCTCGAATCCGGACCGGCGCACGGCGTCGCACTGCTCTTGCGCGGCCATCGCCAGGTGGCGATCCTGCCCCTCATGCCCTCGTACCCCGAGTACTTGAAGATCGACGAGCTGCTCGCGCTGCAGCAGCCTCTGTCGGAGGCACCGGAGCACGACGAGATGCTCTTCATCGTGATCCACCAGGTCTACGAGCTCTGGTTCAAGCAGGTCCTCCATGAGCTGGACTATCTCGAGCGGCTGCTCGCCCGGAACGACGGCGCCCGGGCCCGCCATACGCTCAAGCGGATCCTGACGATTCTCAAGGTGATGGTGGCGCAGCTCGACATTCTCGAGACCATGACCCCGCTGGAGTTCCTCTCCTTCCGCGACCGGTTGGAGTCCGGCAGCGGCTTCCAGTCCCACCAGTTCCGCGAGCTCGAGTTCGCGCTGGGCCTCAAGGAGCCGCGGGTCCTGGAGCGCTACCCGGAGGGGGGCGCAGTCCGCCGCCGGCTGGAGCGGCGCTTGGCGGCCGGTACACTGTGGGATGCCTTTCTCCACCACCTGGCAGCCAACGGCGTTCCGGTGCCGAAGGGCGACCTGGAGCGGGACGTCACCCGCCGGGTCGAGCCGTCGCCCGAGCTGAGGGTCGCCCTGGTGGACATCTACCGGCGCCACCCCGATCTCGCCGACCTGTGTGAGAGGTTGGTGGATCTCGACGAGGGGCTCATGGAGTGGCGCTATCGCCACGTGAAGATGGTGCAGCGCACCATCGGCACCCGCCGCGGCACCGGCGGCAGCACCGGCGCCGAATACCTGATGGCCACGCTCAACCAGCCGCTGTTCCCCGACCTCTGGGCCATCCGCACCGAGCTGTAGGATGGACCCCGCGTCGCTCCACGGCTCCCCCAATCCGCTCGCATCCCACTACTCCCGGTTCCGCGTGTCGGAGCGGCTGCTGCTCACGGGCCACTCTCACCAGGCCTGGCCCGACCGGGGCTTCGAGGCGCACAGCGAAGCCTGGCTCGACGCGGCCCGCCACGTAGACGACAAATGGGAGGCCGCCTTCGCGCGGGCCGAGCGCGTGCGGGAGGGGTTCTCCCGCCTCGTGGGAGACCCGGGAGGCGGCATCGCGCTCGCCCCGAACACTCATGAGCTGGTGGTCCGACTGCTCTCCGCTCTGCCGCTCCGCACCCGGCCCCGGCTGGTCACCACGGACGGTGAGTTCCACACCATCCGGCGGCAGCTCGACCGCCTGGCCGAAGAGGGCCTCGCGGTGATCCGAGTCGCCGAGGCCCCGCTGGAGTCCGTGGCGGAGCGGCTGGCGCGCGCGGTCGACGATCGCACCGCGCTGGTGCTGGTCTCGGCGGTGTTCTTCGACACCGGCCGCATCGCTCGCGGGCTCGGCGAGGTCGCCGCGAGCTGCCGGCGCCACGGAGCCCGACTCCTGGTGGACGCCTACCACGCCCTCAACGTGGTCCCGGTCTCGCTCGCCCAGGAAGGGCTCGACGATGCGTTTGTCGTGGGTGGCGGCTACAAGTACTGCCAGCTCGGCGAGGGAAACTGCTTTCTCCGTCTGCCGCGCGACACCGACCTTCGGCCCGTGGTGACCGGCTGGTTCAGCGAATTCACCGCGCTCGCGGAGCGGCAACGACGGGATGAGGTGGCGTACGGGGAAGGAGGCGACCGCTTCGCGGGGGCGACCTACGATCCCACGAGCCATTACCGGGCCGCGGCGGTCTTCGAGTTCTTCCAGGAGCGGGGGCTGACTCCGGCGATCCTGCGCCAGGTGAGCCAGCATCAGGTCGGAGTGCTCGCCTCGGCCTTCGATGCGCTGGATCTCGACCCGACGGTACTGAGCCGCGACCGCGGGGCCCCCCTGAGCGAGGTCGGAGGATTTCTGGCACTCCGGTCTCCCGCCGCCACTACGCTGACGCGGAGGCTTCACGCGCGTGGGGTGTTGACCGATGCCCGCGGCGAGGTGCTCCGGCTCGGGCCGGCGCCCTACCTGTCCGATCGTCAGCTGCGGGACGCGGTCGAGCTGGTGGGCGACGTCGCCCGGGAAGGCCCGACCTGAGCGGCGATACTCGGGTCGCGCTGATCGGCTTCGGTTATGCCGGACGCGTGTTCCACGCCCCCCTCATCGCGGCGACACCCGGTCTGACCCTCGCGGTCATCGGCTCTCGCCAGGCAACGGTCGCGAGCTCGGCGCATCCCGAAGCCGAGGTCCTTGCCGACCCACTGGCGGCGGCTTGCCATCCCGATGCTCCTCTCGTCGTGATCGCCACGCCCAACGACACCCATGCCCCGCTGGCCGAAGCGGCATTGCGAGCCGGTAACCACGTCGTGGTGGACAAACCCTTCACCGTCACATCGGCGGAGGCCCGCGCCCTGGCCACCACGGCCGCGGAGGTCGGGCGCCTCCTGTCCGTCTTTCAGAACCGGCGCTGGGACAGCGACTTCCTCGGGATAGCCGGGGAGATTGCCCGAGGCCGCATCGGCGAAGTCATCGAGCTCAGATCGGAGATGAGCCGGTATCGCCCGGAGGTCCGCGACCGCTGGCGCGAGCGTGCAGGACCGGGGTCCGGGGTCTGGTACGATCTCGGCGCGCACCTGATCGACCAGGCACTCTGCCTCTTCGGGCCTCCGGAAAGTGTCCAGGCCGATCTTCAGATTCAGCGCGAGGGAGGATCGGCCATCGATTGGTTCCATGCCATTCTTGGCTACGGACCGACCCGCGTCATCCTGAGCTCCAGCATGCTCGCCAGTGACGCCCCCACACGCTTCCTCGTGCGGGGCACCAAAGGAAGCCTGATCAAGCGGGGCGGGGACCGGCAGGAGGATCAACTGGTCGCGGGCCGGAAGCCCGGATCTCCGGGATGGGGGCAGGACCCTGACCCGCTGCTCTTCGTCGGCGAGGACCCGGGAACCCCCACCGAGCTCGCCACGCCGTCGGGCAGCTACCTGGATTACTACACGGCGATCGCTGCGGCGGTTCGTGGCGAGGGGGAGCTCCCGGTGACCCCGGCGCAAGCCATCACGGTGATGACCCTAATCGAAGCGGGCATCCGATCTTGGGCGGAAGGGCGGGTGGTCGAGCCGCGCTACGCCGACTCCGAGCGCTCGGCCTGGTGAGCTATGCCGCGTGGGGCGCCCGATTCCGGATCCGGATCCGGATCCGGCCAGCTTATGGTTGAAGCCAGGGGAGATTCCCGCTCATGACGCCTCATCGCTGCCTGGTATCGCTCTACCTGGCGCTCGCCGGCATCGCGACGCTCGGCACCGCGCAAACCGCCCCGGCGCCCATTCGGATCACCTGGCTGGGACATGCCGGATTTCAGATCGTGAGCCCCGGCGGGACCCGGCTGCTGATCGATCCCTGGGTCCTGGAGAACCCCGCCACGCCCGCCGGATTCAGGGATACGGCGCGCTATGCCGCACCCGCCACGGCGCCAGCGGCGATCCTGGTGACGCACGCGCACGGGGACCATGACGCGGACGTGGCAACGCTCGCGCGGGTGAGTGGCGCCCAGGTGGTGGCGACCGGCGATCATCTCGAGAAGATGCAGATTCCCGAGGGCCGCTACCTCAGCATCAACATCGGCGGCCGGCAGAAGGTCGGAGACGTGGAGATCTTTGCCGTGCCGGCGATGCACTCGGTCGAGCCCGGACGGGCGCTCGGGTACGTGCTCCGCTTCACCGATGGGCGAACCGTCTATCACACGGGTGACACCTGGGCGTTCGGGGACATGGCGTTGATCGAGCAGTTCTTTCATCCGACCGTCGCCCTGATCGCCGCGGGCGGCGGGCGCGCGGGTGAGGATCCGGCCACCGCGGCGTTCGTGGCGCGCACCTACTTCCATTCCCGAGCGGTCATCCCCATGCATTACGGCTCGCTTCCTCCCCCGTTCGCGACGCAGACGGAGGTCGCGGCCGCATTTGGAAACGATCGCCGCGTGCGCCTCGCGGTCCCCGGAAGGGAAATGTCGTTTTGAGGATTCCAGTCGCCTGACGGCCGGCAGGACACCGTATTCGCCACCTCACTGGAGGCATGCCCCTGATGACCCACAGACGATTCGGACCTTTTCTTCTGTTTCTTGCCCTCGCCTCCTGCGGCGGCGAAGCCACGGAACGTCCCGCCGCCGAAATGAAGCTCGAGGCGATGACGATGCTGCCCGCGGTCCGTGCCACGCTGGATTCCATCGCGCGAGATCCGAGCATGATGGGGAATGCCGGGTCTCGATATCAGGCGGAGGCCGAGCGGGTGGTGGAGGCCATACGCGCGGACATGACGCGACTGGGCATGCACAGTGATCCGGCGTACGAGGCACTCTCCGACTCCGTGGTGCGCGGCTCGGCGGCACTCTCCACCGCGGCCGGAGCCGAGCTGGAGAGTTTGGTGGCCCGGCACGTGGATCAGATGCGGCGGCTGAGTGCGGTGTACGAGACCAAGGTCGAGGCCATGAAGTAGCTCACGCGACGACCGACCTTTCGGGACCGGAGCACGCCACAGCGCTCGAATTCGAGAGCAAGAATCGGAGCGCGGTCCCCGGTCCGGTCTGATAGACTTACATCGTGAAATGGGAACGTCGTCGCTGCAGCCGAGAGGAAAGAGAATGACCATGTCGGAGAAGACCACTGATCGCGCCGCCACAATCGAGAGAGACCCGCGTTGGGCATCGGTCGTGGCCCGCGCCGCCGAGGCGGACGGGAGCTTCTTTTATTCGGTGCGGACCACGGGCGTGTACTGCCGTCCCTCGTGCCCGGCCAGGCAGGCGAGGCCGGAGAACGTGCGGTTTCATGCGACTCGCGATGAGGCCGAGCGTGCCGGATTCCGCGCGTGCAAGCGGTGCAAGCCCGACCAGCCCTCGCTGGTCGAGCAGCACGCGGCGAAGGTGACCGAGGCCTGCCGTCTGATCGAGACGTCGGCGAGCGTGCTGAGCCTGGAGGAGCTGGCTGCCGGTGCGGGGATGAGCACCTTCCACTTCCATCGCGTGTTCAAAGCGGTCACCGGACTCACCCCGAGAGCATACGCCGCCGCCCATCGTGGCGAGCGGGTGCGCACCGAGCTGGGCCGGACCCGCACGGTCTCCGCCGCCATCTACGAGTCCGGGTACAACTCCAACGGACGATTCTACGGCGAATCGGAGCAGGTCCTGGGCATGACGCCGACCGAGTACCGCGCCGGCGGCACCAACGCCGAGATCCGCTTCGCCGTCGGCGAGTGCTCCCTCGGCTCTATCCTCGTCGCCCGGAGCGCGCGCGGTGTCTGCGCCATTCTGCTAGGCGACGATCCCGATGCGCTGGCTCGCGAGCTCCAGGACCGGTTCCCCCGCGCCACACTCATCGGCGGAGACGCCGGCTTCGAGGAGCTGGTGGCCAAGGTGGTGGGCTTCGTCGAGGCTCCTGGGCTGGGGCTAGACCTGCCGCTCGACGTCAGAGGCACGGCGTTTCAGCGCCGCGTCTGGAACGCGCTTCGGGAAATCCCGGCCGGCTCGACAGCGAGCTATACCGAGGTCGCCGGCCGGATCGGATCTCCCAAGACGGTGAGGGCCGTGGCCCCCGCCTGCGCCCTGAACGCCCTGGCCGTGGCTATCCCTTGACACCGGGTCGTCCGCAACGACGGCGGGCTATCCGGCTACCGCTGGGGCGTCGAGCGCAAGCGAGCGCTCCTGCAACGCGAGGCACGCGGTTGAGCGGCGCGTCCGTTGCCCCAGCGACGACCGGGGCGGGGGAAATGGCGTCGCGGACCCACGCGCCCGACTGGGCGTCCCTCTCGCGGGCCCTCGACGCCACCGGGAACGCGGTGCTCACCCGGCTGCTCTCGCCGGACGAGTGCGCGGGCCTGGCTGAGCTGTACCCGGACGACACGATGTTTCGCTCTCGAATCGTGATGGCGCGGCACGGTTTCGGGCGGGGAGAGTACAAGTATTTCACCTACCCCCTACCCGAGACCGTTGCCGGCCTCCGGACGGCGCTGTACCGGCATCTGGCGCCGATCGCCAACCAGTGGAACGAGGCGCTTGGTGTGGCTGTCCGCTATCCCGCCGAGCATGCGGCGTTTCTCGCGCGCTGCCACCAGGCCGGGCAACGGAAGCCGACGCCGCTCCTGCTGCAGTATCAGGTCGACGACTACAACTGCCTGCATCAGGATGTCTACGGCGAGCACGTCTTCCCGCTGCAGGTCGCGATTCTCCTGTCTCGGCCGGGCCGGGACTTCACCGGTGGAGAGTTCGTCATGACCGAGCAGCGTCCGCGGATGCAGTCGCGGGCGGAGGTGGTGCCGCTGGGCCAGGGCGACGCCGTGGTCTTCACCGTTCGTAACCGGCCGGTCCAGGGCACCCGGGGGGTCTATCGAGTCAACCTCCGGCACGGCGTGAGCCGCATTCGGTCGGGACATCGCCATACCCTGGGCATCATATTCCACGATGCGCTCTGAGCACCCATCCGGCTGGATCCGCTTGACATCGACTTGATTCTGCTGCCCCATGTTGGATCGCGAAGGCCAGACGGTTCGGCGGTGCATCGACTTAGACCGCCCATTCGCGGCAGATTCATGCTCTCGAGGTGAGCTATGTATTCCCCCCGCATGGTGCCCGGCGTCGTCGTTCTGGTCACTTCAGCCGCGGTATTGGCCCTGCTCCACGCCTGCGGGGATACCCCGGAACCCACCGAGCCGGCGCTGGCGACCGTGGTGATTCGCAAGACGCTGACGATCAAGGGCGGGGGCAACGGCAACGGCGTCGTGACCTCCAGCCCCGCGGGGATCAAGTGCACGATCACCGCTGGAGTGGCGGCCACCACCGGCTGCAGCGCCCAGTTCGCCCGAGGTGCCAGCGTCACCCTGACCCCGAAGCCGCAGGCCGGTCACGCGTTCAAGACCTGGGCCAATGCGTGCACCGGTACCGGCACCTGCCAGGTGTCGATGACGGTCAACCGCACCGCTGCCGCGCGCTTCATCAAAGGGGCATTCACCGTCACGGTCGGGAGCGGCACCCCGGGCGCGGGCAGCGGCAGGGTGACGAGCCAGGCTGGGCTCACACCCGCGATCGACTGCGTGATCACCGACGGCACGCCCGCCGCTACCGGCTGCTCGGCCCGATACCCCGCCTCCACGGCTCTGACGCTCACAGCCGCCGCGGCCTCCGGCTTCGTCTTTACCGGCTGGGGCCCCCCGTGCAGCGGGGCCGGGACCTGCGTGTACACCGTCACTCAATCCCGGACCATCTCCGCGACGTTCGGCCCCTCCGGCCCCAGCCCGTTCGCCACCGTGGGACGCTGGGAGATGCCGGTCACGGCCCCGGTGGTCGGCGTCCACGTAAGTCTGCTGCCGACCGGCAAGGTGCTCCTGTGGGGCCGCGAGGGTGATTCACACCTCTGGGATCCGGCGAATCCGAGTGCCGGGTTCCCCCTGGCGAGTGCGCCATACGAGCTCTTCTGCAGCGGCCACAGCTTCCTTCCGGATGGGCGCCTGCTCGTGGCGGGCGGACATAGCACCGGCACCAGCGGGATTGCCAGAACAGCGCTGTTCGACCCGTCATCCGGCGCATGGAGCATCACCGGGTCGATGGCGCAGGGCCGTTACTACCCGACGACCACTGTGCTGCCGAACGGCGAGGTGCTGGCGGTGGCCGGCTCCGACGAAGCCCGAAACGTCGTCACCATCCCCGAGGTCGGGAACGGCGTCTCCTGGCGCCAGCTGACAACCGCCAGCCTGGCCATCCCAAGTCCGTATTATCCGGCGATGTTCCTGGCGCCGAACGGCAAGGTGTTTCTCGCCGGGTTCCCTCAGACGTCCAGCTATCTGGACGTGGCCGGCACAGGCACTTGGACGACGGTGGCAGATCGCCAGGTCGCCGACCGGAAAATGGGATCCGCGGTGATGTATGCGCCCGGCAAGATCCTGTACGTAGGTGGGGGCGACCCGCCGACGAACTCCGCCGAGGTCATCGACCTCAACCAGCCGGGACCCTCCTGGCGCAGCGTGCCCGGGATGGCCTTCGCCCGCCGACAGTTGAACGCCACGATCCTGGCCGACGGACAGGTCCTCGTCACCCATGGGACCAGCGGGAGCGGCTTCAACGACGTGACCAGCGCCATCCATGCCGCGGAGCTGTGGAATCCGGCGACCGAGACGTGGTCAATCGTGGCGAGCGAGTCCGGGTCCCGGGCGTATCACTCCACGGCCCTGTTGCTGCCCGACGCGCGCGTGCTTTCGAGTGGGAGTGGCGAGGGCGGTGGCGTGTCCTTCCAGAACAGCGAGCTCACCGCCCAGGTGTTCACCCCGCCGTATCTGTTCGCGCCCGATGGCACGCTGGCCACGCGGCCGACCATGACCTCGGCGCCGTCCAGGATTCCCTATGGGGCGTTCACGGTGGAGACCCCCGACGCCGGGTCGGTCACCCGGGGTACGCTGGTCCGGCTCTCTTCGGTGACCCACGCCTTCAACCAGAGTCAGCTGATCTATCCGCTCACCTTCTCGGCGACCGGCCCCACGACCCTCACAGCCGCCGGGCCAACCAGCGCCAACTTGGCGCCCCCAGGCCCGTACATGCTGTTTCTGGTGAACGGGAGCGGCGTACCGTCCGTGTCGGCGATGGTGACCGTCGGACCCTGACCGGGGCTATGCCGTCACGGAAAGAAATCGCGCCAGGTAGGGCGCCGTCCGGCTGCCTTTGGCCCGCGCCACCTCAGTGGGAGTGCCCGCCGCGACCACCCGTCCACCTTCTTCCCCCGCCCCGGGGCCGATGTCGATGACCCAGTCGCCCCCCGCGACGATCCGCATCTCGTGCTCCACCACGACCATCGTATTGCCGGCGTCGACCAGTCCGTGCAGTTGCGCCATGAGCCGTTCCACGTCCGCCGCGTGCAGCCCGGTGGTGGGCTCGTCGAGGATGTAGAGCGCGTCGCCTCGCTGGATCCGCTGCAGCTCGGTCGCCAGCTTGATCCGCTGCGCCTCGCCGCCGGAGAGCTCGGTGGCCGGCTGGCCCAGCCGGAGGTACCCCACTCCCACTTCCTGCAACACGTCGAGCGCCCGGCACACCCGGGGCTCGTCCCGAAAGAATTCCCTGGCGGCGGCCACCGTCATTCCGAGGACATCCGCCACCGACTTCCCCCGGTAGTGAACCTCCAATGTCTTGGCGTTGTAGCGCGAGCCGTGACAGACCGGGCAGGGGGCATAGACCGTGGGCAGGAAGAGCAGCTCCACTTCCACGAACCCTTCGCGGGAGTAGAGTATGCGCAGGAGGTTAGAGAGCGTGGTGACGCTTCCCACCGACGAGCGGGTGCTGGGCGACCCCCGCTGCTGCTGCAGCGCCACTGCCGGAGGCAGCCCGTGGATCGTGTCGACGTCGGGCACGCTCATCTGATCGAACAGACGCCTGGCATAGGGCGAGACCGACTCCAGATACCGCCGCTGCGCCTCGGCGTAGAGCGTGCCGAACGCCAGGGACGACTTGCCCGACCCGGAGATCCCGGTGAACGCGACCAGCGCGTCGCGCGGGATGTCGACGTCCACGTTCTTGAGGTTGTGCTCCCGCGCCCCGCGGACATGCACGAACCCCGGCCCTCCGTCCCCGGTGGCCCTCGAGGGGCGCTGGTCTTCGGTGATCGCCATTGGGGGGTCAGTCAGTGGTCGTGGATGGTTTGACACAGGCGCCTCTGTCATCCTGAGCGAAGCGAAGGAGGCATGACATAGCCTTGGCTCCTTCGCTTCGCTCAGGATGACAGAAGAGGGTCCGCAACCGCCCCGGCCGCTGTGGCTCATGGTTCCCCGGCCGGGACCTCAGGAAGAATGATCCGCGACACATGCTCGGCCGAGTGGTGGATTCGGATCTCGCCCGGCCGGGTCGCGGCGCTCTCGAACTCCTGCTCGCCGGTCTGTGGATTGACCGAGAATAGCGGTGCGAACGCACCCGACAGCACGATCCGTAGCCGGTGCCCCGGCAGAAAGCGGTTGGCCATGAGTGGGCCCTGGAAGCGCAGCCGGACGACCTCGCCCTCCCGCACCAGGCGCCGCTCGGGGCCTCCGTCGCGGTAGCTCGCCCGGAGCAGCGCGGTGCCGGCACTCGCCAAATTCCACGCCGTGCTGTCCGGCCCCACGTCGTACACTTGGAGCCAGAGGTCGAAGTCCGGCACCGATGCGCTCACCGCCAGCTCGGCGGCCAGTTCCCCGATGACCTCGTATGGGGCGGTGAGCGGCGCGCTCTCGAACACAGCCAGCTCGGAG
>JACCRH010000248.1 GCA_013813675.1 Gemmatimonadales bacterium | reverse complement strand
CACGAGAAACGCCGCCGTGTGACCGACGTCGGCGGCATCGATGGGGCGGGGCAGCGGTGAGTTAGCGGCGGTGTACCTGATCATCGTATCGATGAAGCCGATGGCGGACGCCGCGCGCGAAGCCCAGGGCCCGGCGGAGATGGCGTTGATCCGCACTCCCCACCGGCGGCCGGCCTCGTAGGCGAGCGTGCGAGTGTCGGCCTCGAGCGCCGCCTTGGCCGACGACATCCCGCCGCCGTAGCCCGGAATGACCCGCTCGCCGGCCATGTACGTCAGCGAGAGGAACGCGCCGCCCGGTCGCATCATCGGCGCGAGGTGCCGCACGAGGCTCACATTGCTGTAGGCGCTCACGCCCACCGCGGCCAGATACCCTTCCCGGCTCGTGTCCACCAGCGGCAACCGCACCTCCGGCGCGTTGGCGAGACTGTGCACGACCACGTCGAGGCTCCCCTCGCCGAAGTCAGCGCGGATGCGGTCCGCCATGCCCCGCACGCTGAAGTCGCCCTGGCCCTTGTACCGCTTGTTCTCGCGGACGTCCTCGGGCGCCTGGTCCAGCGCGTCGAACGCGGCGTCGAGAGGATAGATCCGCTCGAACTCCAGCGTCCGCCCGTCGCTCAGCCGCATCGACTCGTCCATCTTCCCGCGCTCGAGCAGCTTGGTGAAGATGCCGAGCGCCGGCGGCCAGCTCCCCAGGCAGATCGTGGCGCCGGCCTCGGCCAGGGACTTGGCGATCGCAAAGCCAAACCCACCATCGTCGGAGACACCGGCCACGAGGGCGCGCTTGCCGGTGAGGTCGATGGTGAGCATGGGTCCCGGTCTTTCGGCGTGGGTGGCAGGCGTTACCGCGGAGTAGTCAGTGTTGCCGTGGTCGTCGTTGCCATGGTCGTCGTTGCCGTTGGCGGCGCTGGCACGAAGCGTCAGTGTCGCCGTGAACTGTTCAGCGTCGGCACTAAGCGCTCAGCATCGCCGCGCAGCGTTCACGTCATCCTGAGCGGAGCGAAGGATCGGCTGACGCATGCGAGTGAGGCACTGGGCTCACTCCCACCACCGACCCGATCCTTCGCTGCGCTCAGGATGACAGTGCCGCTCAGGATGACAGTGCCGCGATTACATTCCGGCACACCTTCTGAGGAGCATCCCCGCGTGGCAAAGACCGCAACCATCGAAACCAGCAAAGGCACCATCGTGGCCGACCTTTTCGACACCGAGACGCCCGGTACGGTGGCGAACTTCGAGAAGCTGGCCAACAGCGAGTTCTATGACGGCACCCGGTTTCACCGGGTGATTCCCAACTTCATGGTCCAGGGCGGCGACCCGCTTTCCAAGGAACCGGGCAATCCCCGGGTGGGCACCGGCGGCCCGGGCTACAAGATCAAGTGCGAGACCCACCTCAACACCCACAAGCATGTCGCGGGGACGCTGTCCATGGCGCATGCCGGCAAGGACACCGGGGGCAGCCAGTTCTTCATCTGCCACTCGCCGCAGTCCCATCTGGACAAGGTCCACACCGTGTTCGGTCAGGTTCGGCAGGGGATGGACATCGTGAACGGCATCAAGCAGAACGACGTGATCACCTCGATCCGGGTAGCCTGACCTGCATCTCGATTTCGCCCTGACCGCCGACTATGCCCTGATCGACCAGCAGGGAAAGCTCAGCGTGTTGGGCATCTTCCAGCACGTCTGGCTCACCAAGTTCCCGGCGGTCTGCCCCCGCACCCATCTCGTCCTCCGGGTGCGAGGCCGCCGCACCGAGATCGGGGTGCACACCATCCGCATCCGGTTCGTGGATGAGACCGGCACCGAGCTGCTCGGCGGCGAAGGAACGGTGCAGTTCGGCGAGCCGCCGGCGGGGGTGGTGGACGTCGAAGCGGGCGCCGTGCTGGTCTTCGACATCCCACTCCCCCGCCCCGGGCAGTATGCCTTCGAGATCACGCTCGACGGCGAGCTGGCGAGCCGGGTGCCGCTCACCGCGGCGGTGGTGGGCGCCTAGTCCCAACCCACCACCCAGCCTCCCTATGGCCCTGACCCGCCTCGACGCGCTCTCGCTGATGCACGAGTACACCGCCTCCGACGCGCTCCGCAAACACATGCACGCGGTAGAGCTCGCGATGCGCGCGATGGCCGAGCGCGAGGGCGAGGACCCGGAGGCGTGGGGCATCGTCGGCCTGGTGCACGACTTCGACTACGAGCGGTTTCCCAATGCCGCGCACGCCGCGGACCGGGAGCACCCGGCCGAAGGGGTGCGGATGCTGGCCGCGCGCGGTCTGCCCGATGCGATGCAGCGGGCGATCCTCGGCCACGCGGGCTACACCGGCGTGCCGCGGGAGACGCCGATGGCCAGGGCCCTGTTCGCGGTGGACGAGCTCTGCGGCTTCCTGGTGGCCTGTGCGCTGGTGCGGCCGTCCAGAAGCCTTCAGGATCTCGAGGTCTCCAGCGTCAAGAAGAAGCTCAAGGATAAGGCCTTCGCCCGCGGCGTCAGCCGGGGCGACGTCATTCAGGGCGCGGCCGAGCTGGGCGTGCCGCTCGACGACCATATCGCCTTCGTGCTGGCCGCGCTTCGCCCCCACGAACGGGCCCTCGGGCTGGGCCAGCCTTGACCGGCCCCGCGACCGACAGCGTCTCGCAGTCGGTCGCCTGCGCGATCAACCGGGCGGCCGGGGGCCGGCCGATCCCCGGCAATCACGTCACGCTGCTGATCGACGGTCCCGACACCTACACCGCGATGCTGGACCTGATCGCGCGCGCCTCCCGCTGGATCCACTTCGAGAACTACATCATCCGAAGCGATGCCGAGGGCTGGCGCTTCGCGGAGGCGCTCGCGGCGCGGGCGCGGGAGGGGATCCGCGTGCGGGTCCTCTACGACGGCATGGGCTCGGTGTTCACCTCGCGCAAGCTGTGGCGGTCGCTCCGCCGGGCCGGGGTCGAAGTGCGTTCCTTCCATCCGCTCCGGCCGCTCAGCCTGGTGACCAACTTCTCGCGTGACCACCGGAAGCTGGTAGTGGCCGACGGCTCCGCCGCGGTGCTGGGCGGCCTCTGCATCGGCTGTGAGTGGACCGGCGACTCCGGCGGGATCCGCCCCTGGCGCGACACCGCGGTGCGCATCGACGGGCCCGCCTCCGCGGTGCTCGACCAGGCCTTCGCCCGGACCTGGTCGGTCACCGGCGGGCGGCTTCCCGAGGAGGAGGCGGTGGGTCAGGTGACGCCGGAGGGAGACGGCGAAGTGCGGGTCATCATGGGCGAGCCGGGGCGGGAACGGGCCTTCCGGGTGATCGAGCTGCTGGCCGCGGGAAGCGTGGAGCGGCTCTGGATCACCGACGCGTAC
>JACCRH010000245.1 GCA_013813675.1 Gemmatimonadales bacterium | reverse complement strand
ATCGTCGATCGCGCCGACGACGGCCGCCGGATCTATCTCGACCGCACCGCATTCTATCCCACCTCCGGCGGCCAGCCCTGCGATACCGGAAGCCTCGGCGGTATCGCGGTGACGGACGTGGTGGACGAGGGCGATCGGGTGGCCCACCTCCTGGCGAGCCCCCTCACGGCCGAGCGGGTGAAGGGCACGGTGGACTGGGAGCGCCGATTCGACCACATGCAGCAGCACACCGGACAGCATCTCCTCTCCGCCGTGCTCCACCAGCTGCTCGGCCGCTCGACCATCAGCGTTCACTTCGGACGGGAGAGCTCGACCCTGGACCTCGACGCGCGGACCATTGAGCACGCGGACCTGGTCGAGGCGGAGTCTCGGGCCAACCGCGTGGTGGTGGAGAACCGTCCGGTGGAGGTGAGCTTCGAGGACGCCGAGCACGCGGCCGGGCTCCGCAAGGCCTCCACCCGCGAAGGGACGCTGAGAGTGGTCAGTATCCATGACCTGGACCGGAGCGCCTGTGGCGGCACCCACGTCCGCGCGACCGGGGAGATCGGCCCCATCCTGATCCGCAAATCGGAGCGGGTCAAGCAGAACGTTCGGCTGGAGTTTCTCTGCGGGGCGCGGGCGGTGCGTCGCGCCCGCGCCGACCTCGATCTCATCAGCCGGCTCACCGGCCAGTTCTCCGCCGCTGCCGACGAGCTCCCCGCCCTGGTGGAGTCGCAACGCGCCGAGCTGAAGGAGGCGCTCGCTGCCGGCCGCGAGCTGGAAGGGAATCTGGCGGGACTGCGTGCTCGAGACCTGTACGCCGCAGCGGCACCCGACGGTTCGGGCGTGCGAGCCATCGTGCTCCGGCATGACAAGGGCCCGATCGACCAGCTGCGCCCCCTCGCCGAGGCGGTGGCCGCGATGCCTCGAGCACTGTTCGTGGGATGGACGCCGGACCCCCCGGCCCTCACCGTCGCCGCCTCGGCTGACTCGGGATTGGATGCGGGCCGGTTGCTGAAGGCGTCGCTGCAGCAGGTGGGAGGACGCGGCGGCGGAAACTCGCGCATCGGCCAGGGCACGGCGCCCTCCGCCGCCGCGCTGGAGGAGGCGGTCGCCGCGATCACCCCCGGACGGGCCTAGTCCAGCTCTGAGGCCAGCGCTTCCACCGACGCGGTGCAGAGCGCGCTACCCGACTGGCCCCGCAGAATCGCCAGCGCCTCGTTCCGCGGCAGTCCCCGGCGGTAGGGCCGGTCGGCGGTGAGAGCTTCGTACACGTCGGCCACCGCGAGCGCCCGACTCATCGGCGAGAGCCGCTCCGCCGGCAGTCCCAGGTGATACCCCTTCCCGTCGAGCCGCTCGTGATGGGCACTCGCGACTTCGACGATCCCGGCAAACGCCGCCACCCGCTCCAGGATCCGCTGGGTATACGCCGGATGCACCCGGACCTCGGCGCGCTCTCGCTCGGTGAGCCGGTCCGGCTTGTCGAGGATCAAGGTCGATACCCCGAGCTTCCCGATGTCGTGCAGCAGCCCCGCGCGCCGCAGGTCCCTCAGTTCCACCCCGCTGAAATCGAGCCGGCGGCCGATGGTTCCCGCCAGCTCCGCCACCCGCTCGGAATGCAGATAGGTGAACGGCGATTTGGCGTCGATCACCCGGGCAAAGGCGCGGGCGATGTCGTCGAGACGCTCCTCGTCCGCCAGCAGGATCTCATCCTCCGGCTCCAGCGAGTTCAGGTGCCGTTCAGGCGAGCGCCCCAGCACCTTGGACCAGAAGTCGTCGTCCTCAGCGAAGCTCTTGAACCCGTCCACCAGCACGGGGTCGAACCACCGGCCCCGCCGCTCCATCGCGACCGCCACCGCCGCGTCCACCCCGAAGGTGCTGGCGAACACTTCGACCGACTGCGCCAGTCCCACGATCCGTCCCAGCAACGGAATGGCGGCACCCGTAAGGCCTTCCGGCATGCCCCGGCCGTCCCAGTGCTCGTCCAGCGTCCGGATCGCCTCCCGCGTCGCGTGGGTGAAGCCGAGCATGGTGGCGATGTCCGCTCCCCGGTCGCACCGGGTCTGAACCATTTCCCGCCCGCTCCCCTTCTCCTTGACCGCCATGGACGCCACTCGAAACGCCCGCGCCATCGGCGAGGCGTCGGGCACGGCGTTGCGCAGGGCGTAGGCCAGGCTCGGCCGGGAGCGCGACCAGTCGGTCAGCTTGTGCTCCCGCTTGAGCGCACGATCATCGGCCCCGAAAAGCGAACAGAGCCGGGCCGCGTTGCTGGAGCAGCCCAGATCTTTGAGCAGGAGGGCGTAGAACAGGGCTCCGCGGTCCTCCAGCGGCACCCCGGTCCGCTCCGCGATGCGCATCCCGATCAGACAGGTCCGCACCGCGTGGCCCGGCGGCTGTCCTTCGGTGATGTCCAGGGCGCAGGAGAGGGCGGAGAGAATTTCGGAGGTCCGGAAGGCGGACTCACGGACCGGTGCGGTCGGAGCGTAGCTAGCGGTCATTGGCCGGACTGGTTCCACCCATGTGAGTGTCGAGAGCGACGCCCAGGTCCACCGCCTCGGCGCCGAGAAGCCGAAACACTTCCCATTCCGCCGCCCGCGCGGCACCGATGCGCCTGCCATTGTACATCAGCGACATCACCAGGAGTCCGTCGGGGCGGGCGAGATAGCCCGCGAGAGTGGCCACCTCGTCGAGCGTGCCGGTCTTGGCGTGCACCACACCCCGGGTCATGGCACCACCGCGGAGCCGCCGCAGCGTGCCGGTCCCATTGGCCGGAAGCAGCAGCGGGAACCGTTGATTCCCCGGAAGCTGGGGATACCGCGCCAGGTACAGCATCTGGGTCCGCGAGCTCATGCGGTTGAACGCGCTGAGGCCGCTGCCGTCCACCAGGTGCACCCGCGCCGCGGGCCCGACCACCTGACGCACGTGTTGGGTGAGGAGACCGGGGCCGGTGAGCTGATTTCCGGCGGCCCACTGGAGCATGAGCTCGGCGCCGATGTTCACGCTGCGCCGGTTTATCTCGGTGGCGATGCTGTCCAGCGATGCCGAGGCGACCTGGGCGAGAATCGCGGCTGGTCGCGGCGCCATCATCACCGGTCCGCCCAGGTTGACCCAGCGGATGCCGGCCCGCTCCAGCGCGGCCGCCCAGGTGGCGACGAGAAGCTGCGATGGATCATGCGCCACTGCGCTGAGCCCGGCCGTCCGCCGGTCGGCGCCGATGCTGCCGCGGAGCGTCCAGCCGCCGTCAGGATCGGCTCGAAGCGAGAGCCGCCTCCCCCGCCCGCCGACGGTGGTGGCGGCGATGCGGACCATACGGCTGACCCCATCGGGATAGGCGCTTACCAGTTGCGGTGGCGCACCGGCCTCTCGGCCCGGTCTGAACGTGAGCGACACGGTGTTCTCGTGGAGCGCCACCGGGCCGACCGGCGGCGCGTAGAGCTGACCCTCATAATCGGGCGACCAGACGGTGGGATATCGGGAGGCGGCGGGACCGGTCCTGCTGGTCACAGCCAGTGGACCGTCGAGTACCCGCACGCCGCGCTCCGCGAGCTGGCGAGCCAGCTCGCGCAGTGTCGGGCCGGCGCGCCCGGCGCGCTCCAGGGTCGGATCTCCGCCCAGCTCCAGCGCCCAGGTCCCGATCCACTTGCCGCTGCCGCCGTCGAGGCGGCCGCTGCCGACCACCCGAGTGGTGAACCGCGCTCCTCCGCCCATCCGGGTCCGGGAGAAGCCGGTGGTGAAGAGCTTCGTGGTCGAGGCGGGCACCAGCTCCAGCTCGGGGCTCACGCTCCAGAGCAGCCGGCCGTCCATCGTGCCGATGCTGATTCCCCACTGCCCGCCAGGCGTTCGCTCCGACGTCCGGCGAAACCACACCTCGAGCTCAGCCAGCTCGCGCTGCGACAGCTCCTGGGCCACGGCCCCGGAGGCCGCGCCGCAGGAAAAGCACAGCAAGACCATCAGCGTCCGGTGCAGAAGTCGGCGCATGCACGGTCCGATCGGGGTGGCGGATGAGCGCAGGAACGGAATTGCACTCCTTGGATAGGCAAGCGGTAGGCCAGAGATAAAGCCGTTGGGATGGAAGGGAATACCAGTGTTGGAGCGGCTCGGGGTCGGGCTTTCTGCGACTGTTTTGCTTGACACTTCCCGGACCGCGGGGTACCGTGTGGCTGCACGGCTCGCCCCCTCCGCCGCGCCATCCTACCGACGCCCCGAAGGGCCCACGACCGCCGATCTCTCTCGGCTCTTTTTTCCTCAGGGGTGTGCACATGCTCACCGAACTGCGGTGCTCCACCAGTCATGCCCGCCGGCTCCGCCCGCTCCTCCTCATCGTCTGGGCCACGGCTGTCGTCGGATGCGACCGGCGCGACACCGCGGAGCTCGGCGCGGAATCGGGCGCGATCCGGACGGACAGCTCGTCGTCCGAAGCCGCTCCCGCCGCCGACTTCAAATCCGTCGCCGCTAAAGTCGTGCGGCAGAGTGCCGCGGTTCGTGAGGGGGACATCGTCATGGTCTCCGGCAGCGACGAAGACCTCCCGCTGCTCGAGGAGATCGCCATCGAGGTGCGGAAACTCGGGGGCCAGCCGCTGGTTACCGTAAACACCGAGCGATTCAGCCGCCGCGCCTACGACGAGGTCCCCGCCAAGTACGACGGCCAGGCGCCCGAGCTCACCCTGAAGCTGGCCGAGGTCCTGGACGTGTTCATCACCACCGAGGCCGGTGAGGGGCGCACCCTGAAGGGCGTGGCCCCCGAGCGGATAGCGGCGCGCGGTAAGGCCTTCGCGCCGGTCGGCGCGCTGATGGCCAAGCGAAACGTCCGCACGGTGGCGCTGGGCAACGGGCTCTACCCCAGCCCGGAGCGGGCGGAGCAGTTCGGGATCTCGCGGGACGAGCTGGCCGGCTTGATGTACGGCGGCGTGGATGCCGACTACGCGGAGTTGCAGGCAAGCGGCGAGCGGATCCGGCGATCACTGGCCGGCGGGAAGGAGATCCGCATCACCGGCCCCGGCGGCACCGATCTCAAGGTCCAGATCGCCGGGCGCCCCGTCGTAGTGAGCGACGGCGTCATCTCGGCCGAGGATCGGAAGCAGGGCGGCCCGGCGGTAACGGTCTGGCTCCCGGCGGGCGAAGTCTTCTTTGTCCCGGTGCCGGGCACGGCCAACGGCGTGGTCGTCGCCGACCACATGTTCTATCAGGGCGACCGGATCGAGGGACTCAGGCTGGAGGTGAAGAACGGCAAGATGGTCGGCATGACGGCCAAGTCGGGGCTGGATCCCCTCAAGCAGTACTACGACGTGGCCGGATCAGGGAAGGACCTCCTCGGCGTGGTGGACATAGGCATCAATCCCGGCATCAAGCTGCCGGAAAGCAGCGCAGTGAACGTCTGGAGCCGCGCCGGCGTGGTGACGGTGGTCGTGGGCGACAACACCTGGGCGGGAGGGAACAACCGGGTCGCGTTCAGTATCCCGGCGGAGGTCGCGAACGCGACGCTCGAGGTCGACGGCACCGCGATCGTCAAGGACGGAAAGCTGGTGGAAGGAGCCGTCGTGGCCGGCCACTAGGCCTGCACCCGTTCCAGCGCCTGCAGCAGCTCCGCGGCGCTCGGCCAGCGGTCGTCGGGCCGTCTGGCCAGCGCGCGGAGGATTACCAGGGAGAGTGACTCCGGCACATCGGGATTGAGCGCGCGGGGATTGGGCGCGGTGTCCTCCAGGTGCCGTGCGAGCAGCGCGACCAGGCTCGGCGCCTCGAACACCGGCCGGCCGGTAACGCACTCGAACAGCACCGCGCCGGTGGCGTACAGGTCGGCCCGGCCGTCCACCGCTTCGCCGAACAACTGTTCCGGCGCCATGTACTGCGGCGTTCCCACGACCACGCCGGCCGCGGTGAGCGCCTGGCCTGGGTCCGACCGGTGCTCGGCCAGCCGCGCGATGCCGAAGTCCATCACCTTGAGGAAGCCCGAGGGGTCCACCAGCAGGTTCTGTGGCTTCACGTCGCGGTGAATCACGCCCTCCTCGTGCGCCACCTCGAGCGCCCGGCACACCTGTTTCCCTATGGTGAGGGTCGCCGGTACGTCGAGTCGCCCCGCTTCGCGGATCAGCGTCGCCACCGTGATGCCGCGCACCAGCTCCATCGTGATGTAGTACACCCCGTCGACTTCACCGAGGTCGTAGGTGCGCACCACGTTCCGGTGGGTGATCCTTCGGGCGAGCCGCAACTCCTGCTTGAACCGCTCCAGCAGGGTGGGATCGAGCTCTCCGAGCTCGGGGCGGAGCGCCTTGATCGCCACCGACTCTCCGACCTCGCGGTCGAACGCGCGGTAGACCACACCCATGCCGCCCGATCCCAGCATCTCCTGCACGTCGTAGCGCCCGGCGAACCGCTCTCCTACGGTCAGCGAGCCCGGCCCATCGGCCCGGGCTCCCACGGTCACGGCCAGGCCCACTGCTCCGCCCCGCTGGCCCCCGGTCTTCAGATACTCCACCAGACGGTCCTTTTCCCGAAGCTCCTCGACCATCTGCCCAAAGGCCCCCGCCAGCTCGCCGATCTCGTCGCCACTGCTCGCCTCGATGCGGCCGGTGTACTGCCCCTCGCTCACTTTCCGCGCCGCCCGGACGAGCTGGCGGACCGGCCGGGTGATCCGTCTCGCCATGAGCACGGAGAATCCCAGTGCCAGCAGCAGCCCCACCACGAACGACCATCCGATCGTCCGGCTCAGTTGCCGGTAGGCCGCCAGTTCCCGGTCGCGGGAGTGGAGGGCGAGAAATCCGCCCAGCGGCACGCCATCCGCGGTGCGAAGGAAACCCGAGGCGCCGAGATAGCTCTCCTCTCCCGCACGGAGCGGAAACCGGGCGAACGCCGTATCCTCGCCCTTGCCGACCGGGACCGCACGGACCTCTTCGGCCACCGCCTCGCTTGGCAGCGAGGACACCGCGACCTGGGGAACGCCCAGGGTGTCCAGCGAGAAGAAGACGATCTCGGAATCGGTGTTCCTGCGGACCAGGGCGACGAAAGCACTGTCCACCTCGAGCGCGGAGACCACGACGCCGAAGGGCGTCGTGCTGCCCGGATCCGTCATCGGAACGCCGACGGCCTGATACAGCTCTTCGCCCTCTTCGCCCGGCTCGAGCCAGAGCCCTTGGGTGATCTGCCCCTCCATCGCCCGGCCGATCAGCGCCCCCCGTGAAAAGTCCTCGCCCGAGCTGCCCCGGTTCGCGGTCCACGCCTGGAGCACGCCGGCCCCGTCGGTGATGAGCACCCAGTCGGCCCCGGTCTGCAGTCGCAGCTCGTCGGCCTGGTCGAGCAGGTTGGCGCGATCGCCGCTGCGGAGCGATTCGCCGATCCGCGAGACGTAAGCCGGAACCTGCACCAGCGCCTGGGTGAGACGGAGGAGCGTGGTGCTTCTGCTTTCGAGCGCCTCGTGGACCGACGATGCCGTGGCGCCGAGCGCGCGGGCCGACGCCGCGTCGGCCGCGGCGTCGGCCTGGCGCTTGGTGACCAGCAGCGCCGAACCCAGCACCGCGACCACCACCAGCGTGGTGCCGAGGAAGATCCGGGTGCCGAGGGGGAGGGTCATCGCGAGCAGGCCGGCCCGCGGCTCAGTACCGCCGGCCCTGCTGGGGATAGGGCTGACCCTGCTTGTTGAGGTGAGGCTTGAACTGGTAACCGCGGGCGTCGAGCTCGAGGGCCAACTCGGTTACCCCTTCGTCGGGCACGGTGAGCGGCTGGGTGGTCTCGGAGGCACGCTCGTGCCACACGTGCAGGGTATAGTCTCCCACCGGCACCGAGCTCAGGGTGAACGATCCGTCGCTCGCCGGCTGGGTGTACCACGGGGTGTCACGCACGTGGACCAGGGCACTCATCTGCGCGTGCACGTTGCAGTAGACCCGCACCAGCCCGGGGCGGTCGAATCGCACCGAGCGAGCCTCGCCGCGGCCGTAGAGCCCGAGGTCGAAAGGATTCTCCTCCGAGAGCGAGAAGACGTTGTGGTTGAACGGATCGTAGTTGGAGAAGGAGACCGTGGAGCCCACCGGCACCACCAGCACGCGGGGTGAGAACGCCTTGCCCGACGTGCCGACATCGGTCTGTACCGGCGGCCGGGGGTGGGCCGAACCACTGCTGAGCCAGAGGACCGCCTGGCCCACGTCGTCGCCCGGCTGGTTCTCCTTGTCCAGCATGGTGACGCGGCCGCTCACCGCGGAGATGGTCGCCCCCGCGGCGAGTACCGCCACCACCAGCCCTGCCGCCGCCAACCTGCGGCGGGCGGCAGGGCCGCGCTGTACTTTACCTGGCATGCCAAAAGGTTACCGACCGCTCCGGAGCGCGTCAACGCGCGGTGCGCCGTCTCGGGTACCGGCCATCCTCCTTGCCCTCACGGCGGGGACATCGGCGCCGCTCACGTCGCAGCAGCAGCCCGACATCGAGGCCACCGTGCACGGCCTCGTCCTGATGAACGCCTTCCACACCACCGCCAACGTCAACAACAGCGACGTTCCTCAGTTCGCCGTCCCGGCGACGGCGGCCACCCCGGCGGCCAGCACCTCGAGCGCGACGGTGCGCCAGTCGCGGGTCACGCTGTTCGCCCTGGTGCCGGAGTTCTCCGGCGGGGCCATCAAGGGCGAGCTGGACGTGGACTTCTTCGGCGGGCAGCAGCCCTCGACCGGCGGGCGGACCTTCCCCCTCCTGCGGATCCGCCGGGCCGTCGCCGAGGCGACCTGGAACCGGGTCGCCCTGCTGGTGGGTCAGGAGTCTCCGCCGATCGCCGCGGTCAGCCCGTCGTCACTCGCCAGCATCGGGTTTCCCGATTTCGCCGGCGCCGGCAACCTCTGGCTCTGGATTCCCCAGATTCGGGTGAGCGCCGACCTCGCTCCCACGGCCGGACTCCGGGTCGGTGCCGAGCTGGCGGCGCTGGCGCCCACATCCGGCGATCCCCAGGGAGCCTTCCTCACCCAGCCGGACGTCGCCGAGCGCAGCGCCCGACCCTTTCTGCAGGGCCGCCTTCGGGGACGCTGGGGCGACGGTGAGCGTCTGGGGGAGGTGAGCGCCGGCGGACACTACGGCTGGATCCTGGACGGGTCGGGCAACAGGGTGCCGTCCAGAGCGCTGGCGGTGAGCATCTGGACCCCGATCGGCAGCAGGGTGGAGCTTCGGGCCGAAGGGTTCACCGGCCAGGCGTTGGCCGGCTTGGGCGGGGGCGGGATCGGGCAGAACCTGGTTCGCGATGGAGTGCCGGTGCGGACGGTGGGCGGGTGGGGCCAGCTCAATCTGCGGCCATCCCCCCAGTGGGAGCTCGGCGGAGGGGCCGGCATCGACGATCCGGACGACGAGGATCTGGGCGATGCTTCACGGTTGCGGAACCTCGCCCTGGAAGGGCATCTCACCTGGCGGCGGCTGCCCGCGGTCGTGGCAGTCGAAGTGCGCCACATTCGGACCCGCTATCGGGCTCCAGCGGGCGACTTAAGGGCGACCCACATCAATCTGGGTATGGGCTTCGAGTTCTGATGGCCTCCTCGTCCAGGCCGTCCCCCGCGTCGGGGTAACCCGAGGTGAGCGCCGCCGGCTCCGGCTCGACCTCGGGTTGGGGATCGGCCTCGTCCGACTCCAACACCGGGGGCGGCGGGTCGAAGTACTGTGCGGTCAGCTCCTCGCCGGCCACCCGGGCCTGCACCCGCTGCCATACCATCTGTGCCGCACTCGACGAGAGGCTGAACTCCCGCAGATAGTGATCGGTCGCCTGTTCCACCGGCAGCACACCCCGCAACAGCCCGCAGAACCCGATGGTGTTCTCCACGTGGGTCGCGATCACCGCCTCGGCCGCGCGTGCACCGACCATACGCGCCAGTTGCAGGGTCTTCTCCTGGTAGCGCCGGCGATACTGCTGCTGTTCGAGAAACCGGTCCACCCTGAGCAACTGCCATCCGCGAAGCATCGGCAGGGGGGTGAGGGCCGGCAGCGACTCGAGCTCGAGTGAGGTGAGGCAGCGGATCCGGACGACCTCCTGCATGGCCTCGGGCACCGCGACCACCTCGAAGTAGAGATCGAGCGCGCGGAGCACCGGCGCCCGGGAGGCGAACTCGCAGACGAATTGGAGCGCCTCCGAGGTGTGCGTGCCGATCAGCGCCTCCCACGCGTTCGCATACGCGATGCGGACGTGGAGATGCAAAGCTGCCGGGATTTTGCGGAGAGACATCTGGCTGGGCGCGCTCATCGAGGAAGCGCGGAGCAATAAACAGTCCGGTGGGTGGCCCTGGCTGCGGCGAAGAACCCCCCTGTCCAAGCTGCCCAACGAGGAAGTAACAGCGGTGGAACGAAAGCAGTTACAGCTTTAGCATCCGGCAGGCGGGGGGCGGCGGCCCCTTCACTAAGCGGGCTTGCGGGGCAGCCCACCGCAAATTGCCCGGCGTGGTGGCAAAGAACTCTATTACCGTCATGACCCCCAGCGGAAATACCGGTACCGGCGCTCCCAAGAGCGGAGAGATTCCACTGACAAGGTTTCAAGTTCGTGTGCAACCGTCTGGGCAGCCGTCGTCGCGGTATCCATATCTCGCTTCTCCGTCGGCGTCATCTCACGATTCCGGATCTCAGACATCCCCAGCATCACGGTCAACTGATTATTGACTCGATCCTGAAGCATCAGCCGCATCGTGCTGACCAGCGCTTTTCGACGTAACCAAGCGTGGCGGTGAACTGCCCAAATCAGGAATCCCTGGAGCCACACCAGGAACGCGAGCGCCAGCCCCTGCTCGCCTTGGGACAGGTCGGCGAATGTAAGCCCGATCGCCATAAACACGCCCACAGCGGTCAGAAACAGCTCGAAGTGTTCGACCAGCTTCGCCCGGACCCTACCCAGCGCGGAGGAGACTCGCTTCACTGGTGTACCTCACCGGCGGAGAGGCAACTGCAGTTGCCAATCGCGTCGAAACGTTTTTTAACAGGGGGAGCTTTATACTAGTACTTGAAGTTCGGCCCGTCTAGTGCTCACGGCCATGCAATTCTCTGCACTGCAAGAACCCCGACCGGCAGGTGCCGATCGGGGCATTTTCCTGCACCTGGAGGGGTCAGGCGGCGAGCTCTCGGAGCTTGTCTCCGTGCTGCTCCCGGAGCTGGCGGAGCGCCCGGTCGCGAAGCTGCCGGATCCGCTCGCGGGTAACTCCCATCATCCGGCCGATTTCCTCCAGGGTGCGGCCCCTACCGTCGTCGATCCCGAAATAGAGCCGGAGTACCTTGGCATCCCGAGGAGGGAGTGCGGCCAGCGCGGCCTCGAGGTCGGTCGTCCGGCTGTTGGACAGGGTGACGGAATCAGTGCCCTCCTGGGTGAGCGGCACGAACCGCTCCATCCGGCCACGGTCGTCCGCCTCGCGCACGGGATGGTCCAGCCGCAGCGCCTCGATGTGCAGCGCGCCGAGGGCCCGGACCGCGTCCCGGGTGAGACCGGTGGCCTCGACCAGCTCCTCCGTGGTGGGCACTCGGCCCAGCCGCTCGGTCAGCAGCACGGTGGCCCGGCCCAGCCGGTTGAGGTCGGCCGTCCGGTTGAGCGGCACCCGCACCGGCCTGCCGTGCCGCGCGATCGCGGCCTGGATGGCCTGGCGAATCCACCAGACGGCGTAGGAGATAAATTTGACCCCACGATCCGGATCGAACTTGCGGGCCGCGGTCATGAGGCCGAGGTTGCCTTCGCCGATCAGATCCATGAGGGGAACGCCGCGATTCTGGAACTTCTTGGCCACCGAGACCACGAAGCGCACGTTGTGCCGCGCGAGCCGCTCTTGGGCCTCGACATCGCCCTTGAACGCACGCCGCGCCAACGCCGTCTCCTCCTCGATTTTCAGCAGGGGGATGCGACTGATCTCCTGGAGGTAAAAATCCAGGCTCTCCCGGCCCTCGTCGACGGCCCGCGGCAACTGAGCCGCCCGAGTCGAGCGCCGCTTTCCGCCTGCCCGCTTAGTCGCCGCCACAATACTGCTCCTGTTCTCACCCGCCGGCTTGAATCAGAGTCTCCCATCTGCCAGCAAGTCGTTATCATTAAACTACTTATGTGGTTACTCCCGCCCCGTGCGGAAGATTGGTTGTCGCCAGGGTCTGAATGTCCGGTGCCCCCACTTCGTTGCACACTCCCACGCTTCTCGAACGCTCAATCCGGGGGGCGAGTTCCCCTTGGCTTCCTGGTTTGGATGGGCTCGCCGATCTAGATGATACGCCGCGGGTCGGTGTCACGGATGACCACCTCCACCTGTGGCTGGTGGCATGGCCCATGCAAAGCTGTCGATACGCATTCATTGATAGGAATCGGAGAGTCACCAGGAATCGGAGAGGGTCACAAGGAAGGCGGAGGCAGTGCTTACCTGCGATTACAACGGCTGGAACGACGCCCCGGAGGAGGAGCGCGAGTGGTTCGATGCGCACCCCGAAATCTGGCTAGCGTCGATGCGCGACACGGACGCCCGTCCGATCGGGGCGACACGGCGGCCAGAGGCGAGGCGCTTTCGAGGTGGACTAGCGGCGTGAGTGCTCCTGTAGGGATGACCGAGAAGCGTCAGGGTCACCGGCGCATGCAGTCCCGCGGCGACCGCCAGATACTTTTTCCGCCCACCGCGTAAGTCACCACCCCACCCCCGATCGGCAGCCCGGTAGCGGCCTTCCCGAGCGGCGTTCCTTCACACCGTGATGCAGGGCACGTTCCCGCGCCGAACCTGGCCATACACTGGTCCCCATTGGACCGCGGGTGATCCTCGCGCTCCGGACGCTGAGCTTTTCACCCACCAATGGAGTCGGAGATGAAGCCAAAGCTGAAGGCGCTGGAGGATCAGGTCCTGGTCATTACTGGAGCCTCGAGCGGAATCGGTCTGGCCACCGCGCAGATGGCCGCCGAGCGTGGAGCGCGGGTGGTCCTGGTGTCACGCGACGACGACGATCTGGCCCGGGCGTCCCGCGACATCGAAGGCAAGGGCGGCAAGGTCAGCCACTACGTCGCCGATGTGGCCGATGCCGGGGCCCTGCAGGGGTTGGCTCAACACGTGATCTCCGATTTCGGCCGGATCGATACCTGGGTCAACAACGCCGGTGTGTCCACCTACGGCCGGATCGAGGAAGTGCCCCTGGAGGATGCCCGGCGGCTGTTCGAGACGAACTACTGGGGAGTAGTCAACGGAAGCCTGGCCGCGCTGCCCCATCTGCGGAGCAACGGGGGCGCGCTGATCAATATCGGCAGTGTCCTCTCGGATACGGGTTACCCACTGCAAGGGCACTACACTGCCAGCAAGCACGCGGTGAAGGGGTTCACCGATTCGCTGCGACTCGAGGTGGAAGAGAGCAAGGCGCCGGTCTCTGTGACCTTGATCCAGCCGGCCGCGATCGACACGCCCTATCCGGAGCATGCCAAGAGCTACCTCGGCGTGGAGCCGAAGCACATGCCGCCGGTCTACGCGCCCGAGGTCGTCGCGGGGGCGATCCTGCACTGTGCCGAACAGCCCGAGCGGAATGTGCTGGTCGGCGGGAGCGGGAAGCTCTTTTCCGCCACGGAAAAGTACGCGCCGCGGCTGTTCGACCTCATGAAGAAGGCCACCGGGTTCGAGGGCCAGCAAAGCGACATCCCGGCCCGTGACGAAGACACCCTGTACCAGCCCCGCCCAGCGGATGGCAGAGTCAGGGGCAACTATCCCGGCCGGGTGATGGCCTCCAGCGCCTACACCGCCGCACGACTCAACCGCGGCAAGACGCTCCTGGGGCTGGCGGTCATCGGCGCCGGGCTGTTGGCGTTCAACCGGGCACGAAATTAGGGCAGGGGGCGGGACCGTGGGTTCGGCTGGTGCAGGAAGGCCAAGAGCGCCGCGCGCTCAACCTCGCTTCATGCCGGGGCGGCGGGCGACGCGAAGCCGGTCGTCCACCACCGGGCGGCGGACGGCGTCTTCCATCACCACGCCGTGGGACTGGAGTATCGCGAGGGCCTCGCTGCCTTCCAGCGTCTCCCGGTCGAGCAGCGCCTCGGCCAGCGCTTCCAGCGCTCCGCGGTGGCGCTCGATGGCTTGGCGGACCCTGAGGTACAACAGATCCACGATGAGCCGCACGTCGCGGTCCATGGCCGCATGCAGCTCGGCGCTCACCGCGCCGCCGGTCTCCCGCTCGTCGAACGCGACCAGTCCGGTGTTGGGACCCATCCCCAGCTTGTAGACCATCTCGCGGGCGACCCGGGTGGTGTGCTGAAGATCGGCCTTTGCCCCACTGGTCACCGCGTCGTGCCCGAACACGGTTTCCTCCGCCGCCCGGCCGCCGAGCCCCTTGCAGATCTGGCCTTCGAGAGAGCGGCGGGTGTGCAGCACCAGCTCGCC
>JACCRH010000223.1 GCA_013813675.1 Gemmatimonadales bacterium | reverse complement strand
GTCGAAGGGGGCCATGCTCGATATGGCCCCCTTCGACTTCGCTCAGGGTGACAACGAAGACTCAAGCAACCTAGACCGCCGAGGGACTATGGCAGCTCCCGCCCAAGCCGCCCCAGGGACCACTCCGCCCAGCGAATTCATTCGCGGCATCGGTCCCCTGGCGGCGATCTCCCTCGTGGTCGGATCGATGATCGGCTCCGGGATCTTCATCGTATCGGCAGACATAGGACGTCAGGTGTCACCCTGGGGGCCGGGCGGGCTGCTCCTGGTGTGGGTGATCACCGGCCTCATCACCGTGATCGGGGCGCTGGCGTATGCCGAGCTCGCGGCGATGATGCCAAAGGCCGGCGGACAGTATGTCTTCTTGCGGGAGGGACTCTCCCCCGCGGCGGGGTTCCTCTACGGCTGGACCCTGTTCGCGGTCATCCAGACCGGTACGATCGCGGCGGTGGCGGTGGCCTTTGCCCGCTTCCTCAGCGTGCTGCTTCCAGCGGTGAGCCCCGACGTCTTTCTGCCGCTGGGGCAAATCCGGCTGCCAGGCGCGGCCGACGCCATCCAGCTCGGGCTCTCGCCCCAGCGGGTGGTGGCGATCCTTTCGATTCTGCTGCTCACCGCGATCAATGTCCGTGGCGTCACCCTCGGCGCGGCAATCCAGACCACGTTTACCGTCGCCAAGGTGGGAGCCCTCGCGGTGCTCGTGCTGTTCGGCCTCACGCTCTTTCGCCAGCCCGACGTCGCCGCGGGGAACTATTCGGGCTTCTGGGGTACCGGTGACTGGACCTTGGCCATGATCCCGATGGTCGGTGCGGCGATGGTGGGGTCGCTTTTCTCCAGCGACGCGTGGAACAACGTGACCTTTGCCGCGGCCGAGGTGCAGAACCCGAGTCGCAATCTGCCGCTCGCGCTCGCGGTGGGTACCGGACTGGTGAGCCTGCTCTACGTGCTCACCAACGTGGCCTACCTGAACGTGCTGCCGTTCTACGGCGACCCGAGCGGACACGACGCGCTCGCTCGAGGTATCCAGCATGCGGCGCAGGACCGGGTCGGCACGGCGGCCATCGAGGTGGCGGTCGGCGCCGGGGCGGCCGCCTTCATGGCGGTCGCCATCCTTTTCTCCACCTTCGGGTGCAACAACGGGCTCATTCTGGCCGGACCCCGGGTGTACTGGGCCATGGCGCGCGACCGGCTTTTCTTCGATCGGGCCGGCCGGCTTCACCCGGAGTACCGCACCCCGGTCTTCGGGCTGTGGGCCCAGGCGATCTGGGCGTCGGTCCTCTGTATCAGCGGCACCTATGGCCAGCTGCTGGACTACGTGATCTTCGCCGCCCTGGTCTTCTACTTCCTCACTACCCTTGCGCTGTTCCGTCTCCGCCGGCTCCGCCCGGATCTGCCTAGGCCGGTGAAGGCGTTCGGCTACCCGGTGCTGCCGGCGCTCTACCTGCTCGCGGTCGGCGCGCTGATGGTGATTCTTCTCTTCGAGAAGCCGCTCTACACCTGGCCCGGGCTCCTCATCGTGGCGAGCGGGATCCCGGTCTATCTGCTGTGGAAGGGCAAGGCGAGGAGGTAGGACGCTCGTCACAGACGTCTCGCCCGCACCGCCGTACCGTGGCACGCTCCGCCGACTCGGGGCGGCCGTTCATGGATCTCAGCGCGGGAGTCAGCGCATGCCTACCCACAAGCTCACCCATAGTCTTCTGCCGGCCTGGTTGGCGCCGGTGGTGATGGCCGGGTTCCTCTACGCCTGCGGCGATGGGGACAAGGCCCCGCCAGGCGGCGCTGGCGAGGCGGCCGGCACACCAGCCACCCCGCCGCCGGTGGCCGACACACCAGCCACGCCGCCGGCGGCGGACACCCAGAGTGCTCCCGATGCCCCGGCCACGCCAGCCGCGCGGCGTCCCAGCCAGACGCAGCCGGTTCCAGGGGCCGGCCCCATCGCCTTGGGCGACAGTATCTTCCATGGCCAGGCCGCGGGCGGCACCTGTTACGCCTGCCACGGCCAAGACGCCAAGGGGTCTGCGGTCGGGCCCAACCTTACCGACGGTGAGTGGCTCAATACCGACGGGAGCCTCGAGGGCATCATCAAGACCATCCAGACCGGTGTTCCGACGCCCAAGAAGGCCCCCGCGCCCATGCCACCCATGGGGGGAGCGGCGTTGAGTCCCGACCAGGTCCGCGCCGTGGCGGCGTACGTCCATTCGCTGAGCAAAGGCTAGACGCGCCGCGAGCGCGGCACTAGACTTGGAGATGGATCAGCCAAATCTCGGCCTGCCAGACGCCCTCCGTGGGCTCGGGCGGGCCGTTGTGCATTGGGACCGGCCGCCGCGGCCGCCGACGCCCAGGAGCGCATGACCGTCATCCGGCCCAGGCCCGGCCTCACGTTCGACGACGTCCTCCTGGTACCGCGATACTCGGCGGTGCACCCGCGCGAGGTCTCGACCGTCAGCCGCTTCACCCGTACGATCTCCCTCAACATTCCGCTCGTCTCCGCCGCCATGGACACCGTGACCGAAGCCGACATGGCTATCGCCATGGCTCGGGCCGGGGGGATCGGCGTGCTCCACAAGAACATGACCCCCGAGCGTCAAGCCGCCGAGGTGGACCGGGTCAAGCGGAGCGAGAGCGGAATGATCCTCAATCCGATCACGCTGGGGCCCGACCGGCCGCTCCGGGAGGCGTACATCCTGATGCGGCGATTCAAGATCTCCGGCGTGCCGATCGTGGACGGCCAGGGGCGCCTGATCGGGATCATCACCAACCGCGACCTGCAGTTCGAGCGGAACCTCGACCAGCCGATCCAGGAGGCGATGACGAAGGACCGGCTGGTCACCGCGCCCGAGGGCACCAGCCTGGACGATGCCGAGCGGATCCTGGCCCAGCACCGGATCGAGAAGTTGCCGGTGGTGGATGCTCGGGGAATCCTCAAGGGGCTGATCACCGTCAAGGACATCTTCAAGCGCCGGGAGCACCCCCACGCGAACAAGGATCAACACGGCCGGCTCCGGGTTGCGGCGGCGGTGGGCGGTGGCTCGGATGCCGGCGCCCGGGCCGCCGGCCTGGTCAACGCCGGGGTGGACGTGATCGTGGTGGACTCGGCGCACGGGCACAGCGAGGGCGTACTGCAGACGGTCTCGCAACTGCGGGACGCCTTCCCCGAGGTGCAGCTCGTCGCCGGCAACGTGGCGACCGAGGCGGGCGCCCGGGAGATGGTCCGGCGCGGTGTGGACGCGGTCAAGGTCGGGATCGGGCCGGGCAGCATCTGCACCACCCGCGTCGTCACCGGCGTGGGGGTTCCCCAGGTCACGGCCATCCTGGATGCGGTGCGCGGCGCGGAAGACGTGCCGATCATCGCCGACGGGGGCATCAAGTATTCGGGTGACGTGGTGAAGGCGTTGGCCGCCGGCGCGGCCTCGGTGATGATGGGCTCGATGCTCGCGGGCACCGAGGAGAGCCCCGGCGAGTCGGTCCTCGCCGAAGGCCGCCGGTACAAGATGATCCGCGGCATGGGGAGCCTCTCCGCCATGCAGGATGGTTCGGCCGACCGCTATTTCCAGGAAGGTGAGATGGCGCCCTCCAAGCTGGTCCCCGAGGGGATCGAAGGACGGGTGCCCTACAAGGGGCCGGTAGCCGACGTGATTTTCCAGATGGTCGGCGGACTCCGCAGCGGCATGGGATACTGCGGGGTCTCCTCCATCGCGCAGCTCCAGTGCGAGGTCGAGATGGTACAGATCACCAGCGCCGGCCTGCGCGAGTCACATCCGCACGATGTCACGATCACGCGGGAAGCGCCGAACTATAGCGCGTGAGCAGTAAGTACTGCGTGAGCGGTATGAACTGCGTTGTTGCCGATCCATCTCCCCAACTTTCGAGCTTCTCATGAGCCTCTTCCGTCGCAAGGATGTGTCCGCGCTTCAGGCCGAGGTCGCCTCGGATCACAGCCTCAAGCGCGTGCTCGGTCCCGTCAACCTGGTCCTCCTCGGCATCGGCGCCGTCATCGGCGCGGGGATCTTCGTCTTGACGGGCCAGGCGGCCGCCAACTACTCCGGCCCGGCGATCGTGTACTCGTTCCTCCTCGCCGGTACCGCCTGCGCCTTCGCCGGATTGTGCTACGCTGAGTTCGCCGCGATGATTCCCATCGCCGGCTCGGCCTACACCTACGGCTATGCCACGCTGGGCGAGCTCTTCGCCTGGATCATCGGGTGGGACCTGATCCTGGAATACCTCTTCGCGGCGTCCACTGTCGCGGTGGGCTGGTCGGGGTACATGGTCTCGTTTCTGAAGGACTTCGGCATCAACATCCCCGTCGCGTACACCTCGGCGCCGTACACCCATAC
>JACCRH010000220.1 GCA_013813675.1 Gemmatimonadales bacterium | reverse complement strand
AGCTATGCCCCCTTCGCTGCGCTCAGGGTGACATGAGACCGGCCCCTACCTTCCCTCTCCCCGCTCCCGGGCCAGCCGGCTGTGGCGGATGCCGTAGAGGAAGTAGATTACCAGCCCCAGCACCAGCCACAGCGCGAACCGGACCCAGGTGAGCCACGGCAGTTGCACCATCAGATACAGGCAGCTGACGATCGCCAGGATCGGCGTGAGCGGCACCCACGGCGCCCGGAACGGACGCGGCCGGTCCGGCTCGACGCGCCGCAGTACGATCACCCCCGCGGACACCAGCACGAACGCGAACAGCGTGCCGATGTTGGTCAACTCCACCACCTCGGCGATGTTGGCGAAGGCGGCGAAGGTTCCCACGAACAGTCCGGTGATGATGGTGCCGACGTAGGGTGTCTTGAAGCGCGGGTGCACCCTCGAGAAGATCGGCGGCAGCAGCCCGTCGCGGGACATGGACATGAAGATCCGCGGCTGGCCGAGCTGGAACACCAGCAGCACGCTGGTCATGGCGAATACGGCGCCGAGAGAGACGATGAACCGGGAAATCGTGATCAGGCGGGGCGATCCGTCGGCCAGGGCGAGCGCGGTGATCATGGGCTCCGCCGTCCCCAGCTTGGGCCACGGCGCCACCCCGGTCATCACCCCGGCCACCAGAATGTAGAGCACGGTGCAGATGATCAGGCTCATGATGATGCCGAACGGCATGTCGCGGGCCGGGTCCTTGGCTTCCTCCGCCGCCGTCGAGGTGGCATCGAAGCCGATGTAGCTGAAGAAGATGATGGCGGCGCCCGCGCTGATCCCCGCGAAGCCGTTGGGCGCGAAGCCACCGGTCTCCGGCGTGGTCCAGTTCGCCGGCCGGATGAGGGTCACGCCGACCGCGACGAAGAACATGATGATCGCGACCTTGAGGATCACCATGGCATTGTTGGAGGTGGCCGACTCCCGGATCCCGAGCACCAGAATGGAGGTGATGCAGGCGACGATGAGAAAGGCGGGAAGGTTGGCGATGACGTTGAAGCCGAAGATCCTCGGCGCGGTGGTGAGGGCCGAAGCCAGATACAGGCTGGTCGCATCGGTCGCGCCCGCGCCCACCGCTTCGGCGGCCAGTTGCGCCGAGCGGAAGTCGGTCGCCAGCCAGGGTGGAAGCGCCAATCCGAAATGGGTGAGCAGCTCGCGGAAATAGCCCGACCATCCGATCGCGACGCCGATGTTGCCCACCGCGTATTCGACAATCAGGTCCCAGCCGATGATCCAGGCCACCAGTTCGCCGAGCGAGGCGTAGGCGTAGGTGTACGCCGACCCGCTGATCGGCACCATGGAGGCGAACTCGGCGTAGCAGAGCGCGGCGAATCCGCAGGTGACGGCCGTGAGCAGGAAGGAGATCACGATGGCGGGGCCGGCCCCCGGTCGCACCGCGTCGCCGACGATGGCGGTGCCGGTGGTGGCGAAGATTCCGGCGCCGATCGTGGCGCCGACCCCCAGCGCGGTCAGGTGCCACTTGCCGAGCGTGCGCCTGAGCCCGCCTCGTTCCTTGATGTCGTTCTCGCAGTCCTGCACGGACTTCCGGAGGAACAGCCGGCTCATCGGGGCCTCGGTTGGTGGGTTGGGGATGCGGGATCTGATTCGAGTGTTGTCACCCTGAGCGCAGCGAAGGGGGCATAGGCCGACTCATGCCCCCTTCACTGCGTTCAGGGTGACAGCACTGTCTTCAATCGCCACAGCCATAACGGAAAGCGTTTACGAGCTCCGCTTACCCGGCAGCGTAAACGTCACCCGCGTGGTTCCCGCGATGCGGCTCCCATCGGGGGCCCGGGCCGGGGTGAAGCGGAACGCCCGGATAACCTCGTCGAACTTGCGAGCGTAGTCGCGGTCGGTAATGACCGGCTGGACCTCATACCGCTCGACCCGGCCATCCACCCGGACCCAGAAGACCACGTCGAGCGAGGCTCCGCGGAGCTCTTTCGGCGGTGTCTCGAACGGAAAGGCGAGATCGCGCAGCTCAGGCGGCCGGATCACGCCGCCCTCGCCACCAGTGCCGGGTCCCTGTCCTTCGCCGGAGCCGGGACCGATCCCCTGCCCCTCACCGCCCCCGGCTCCGCCCCCCGCCGCTCCACCGGTTCCCGGTCCGTCGCCTCCCGCGGCGGCGGTGTCGGCCGATGCCGTTGCCGGAAGGCTTTCCACGGGCTCGGGCGACGGGGGCTGCGGCTGTTCCGGCAGCACGGTCTCCTCCACCGGCGGCGGAACCGCCTCGGGAGCGGCCTTCGGCGGGACGACCGGCGCCGGGGGTTGTGCGGCAGGCCCTGAGCTTGGAGGCAGGGTAATATATGCCACCCGGTTACCTCCGCCACCGCCGCCGCCTCGCACCGGGAACCGGCTGGGCGCGCCGGGGTCCAGCGTCCGTCGCCACAGCCGGTCGCCCTGGAATACGACCAGGGCCAGCAACGCCGCGTGCAGAGCCAGCGAGGCGCCCCAGCCCAGGTAGCGCCGGCGGGCCTGGGGCAATGACAGGTTCGGGGCCGGACCGGGCTCGCGCGTAGAACTCTCCGGATGGTTGCGGGGCGTGCGGCGAAAGATAGCGGCCGCCTTTTCCTGAGACGCCAGCGAGTCCATGGAAAACACGCGCGGGAGCTGGTGGCTCCCGCGCGTGCTCACCCTTCGGGGCAGTCGGCGGTCTACTGCTGGCGGCTCGCCTCCTGAGGGGTGAATCCGATGATCTGGACTCCCGCGCCCCGGGCGACGTCCATCGCCTCGACCACGTCCTGATAAAGCCGGTTCGATCCCGCCTTGATGAACAGCAGCTTGGCCGGCCGCGGGTCGAAGATCGCGTGGATCTGGGTGTCCA
>JACCRH010000206.1 GCA_013813675.1 Gemmatimonadales bacterium | reverse complement strand
CCACGATGGACAGCACGCCAGCGAAGATCGGCCGGTCGATGAAGAATCTCGAGAGGTTCATGGTCAGCGCGCCGCCACGTCGGAAGTGTCGGCCGTCATCTCGGCCAAGGTCGGGGTGACCTTGGTCCCTGGCCGCGCCCGCTGCATGCCGTTGATCACGATCTTCTCGCCCGGCTTCAGCCCCGAGGTGATGACTCGGAGGCCGTCCACCAGCCGGCCGAGCTGGACCGGGCGGTACTCGACCGTGCTGTCGGGCTTGAGGACCAGCACGAATTTCTTGTCCTGATCGGTGCCGATGGCACGGTCGACGACGAGCTTCGCGGAATACTTCCCGCTGCCGACCAGCCTGATCCTGGCGAAGAGGCCCGGCGTGAACTTCTGTTCCTTGTTGGCGAAGACGGCGCGGATCCGGATGGTGCCCGCCTCCGGGTTGAGCTGGTTGTCCACGAAGTCGATGTAGCCCTCGTGCGGAAACCCCTCCTCGTTGGCGAGGCCCAGGTGCACCGGGCTCCGGTTGTCGCGGGAGTTGGGTCGCGAACCGTCGCGCGCGAGCGCGACGTACTTGAGGTAGGTCTGTTCGTCGCCCTCGAAGTACACGTACATCGGATCGAGCGAGACGACGGTGGTGAGCAGCGTGGCATCCGGTGGGCCGGCCTGAACCAGGTTGCCGGCGGTCACTTCGGCCCGACTCACCCGGCCGCTGATCGGCGAGCGGACCTCGGTCCACTCCAGATCGAGCTTGGCGGTCGCGACGGCGGCCTCCGCGGCGCGTACGTCCGCGTCGCCCTGCGCATGCGCGCTGGTACGGGTGTCGAACTCTTCCCGGGAGATGGCCTGGACCTGCACCAGACGCCGCGCCCGACTCACCTCGCGGCCCGCCAACTCGGCCCCGGTCCGGGCCCGCGCCAGCTCCGCCTCCGCGCGCGCGAGGTCCGCCAGGTAGGGCCGCGGGTCGATCTCGAACAGGAGCTGGCCTTTCCGGACGCTGTTGCCCTCGTTGAAGCCGATCCGGCGGATGTAGCCGGAGACGCGGGGCCGGATCTGGACAGTGTTCACCGCTTCCATGCGGCCGGTGAACTCATCCCATTCCGTGATCTCCCGCTCGGGTACCGGGGCCACCGTCACCGGGGGCGCGGGCGGGGGCGGCGGTGGGGGATCGCCACACCCGGCGATCGCCACGGGGAGTACCAGACCACCTGCCACGGCCAGCCACCGGATCCACATGCCTTCCTCCTCGACGCTTTCGGGCTCGGCGGTCGTCAGACTTTCCTGACGGCCTAATACCTACGCACTACGAGAGTTATACAACCATCATACTCTATGAAGACAGTAGGATCTCAATTCGCTGCATCAGGGCGAGGTCAGGGTTTCCGGCCGGAGATGTCGGCGGTGGTCACGCCCACACGCTTCAGCAGCTCCGCGGCGTAGGCCTCCAGCACCTCCCGGCGTACGAGACAGTGAAGGTATTGCCCCTCTCGCCTGGCCTCGACCACCCCGGCCCGCACCAACTCCTTGATGTGATGGGAGATCGTCGCCTTGGACACGGGAAACTGCTCCCGCAGATGCTGGCAGGCGCAACACTCCTCGTCAGCGATCGCTTCGAGCACCGCCACTCGGCGTGGGTCGGCCAGAGCCTTGGCGACGAGCTCGAATTGTCCGGGGGCCAGTCCCGCGCGCGGTGTCATTCTATTGCTCACAGTCTGGTGCTCACGGTTTCATAGTTATCGAACTATCTCACCGATGTCAAGGTCGGAACCCACTCTCTCCGGGACCGAACGGTACACCGGATTCGAGCGAGACGGCGCCACTGGGTCACACGCCGGTTGGTTGACAGGCCGCTACTTCCCACCCGAATATGCTGCCAGCGACCTCGGTGTACTTCAGCGACAGAGAGTGCCAACATGGCGCACGCGCAGCTCCCGGTGATCCCCCGCCGCTTCGGCGAAACGATGCGTCGCGACTCGTGGTGGCTGCAGCCGGCTGTCGTGCTGGCTCTTCTTTCGAGCTTCATCGTCTATGCCACGTGGGCGGCCTTTCAGGGCGAGCACTACACCCACGGCCCCTATCTCTCACCGTTCTACTCGCCCGAGCTGTTCGGCGACTCGCCGCACGCGTGGTTGGGGCCGAAGCCGGGGTGGTGGCCGGCATGGTTGGCGTTCTCGCCGGCCCTGTTGATCCTACCCTTTCCCGGGCTCTTCCGGGTGACCTGTTACTACTACCGGGGCGCGTACTACAAGGCCTTCTGGGCCGATCCTCCCGCTTGCGCCGTCGGCGAGCCGCGCCGGCGGTATCGCGGCGAGAGCTCCTTTCCGCTCATCGTGCAGAACATCCACCGCTATTTCCTCTACATCGCGCTCGGCTTCCTGCTGGTGCTCGCCTACGACGTTTACCAGGCGCTCTGGTTCTCCGACTCGGCGACCGGCCGGGCTGAATTCGGCATCGGCGTCGGGACCCTGGTGCTGGCGGCGAACCTGACGATGCTGACCGGATATACCCTGGGCTGCCACTCCATGCGGCACATCGTCGGGGGCTATCTCGACCGGCTGTCCCGCTCTCCGGTGAGGAAGCGGGCCTACGACTGCTCCAGCTGCCTCAACCGGGCCCACATGCGGTGGGCCTGGATGAGTCTCTTCTCGGTCGCCTTCGCCGACCTCTACGTCCGCTTGTGCTCCATGGGGATCTGGAGCGACTGGAGAATCTTGTGAGAGTCCACGCCATGCTGAAGGGTGTCACCCTGAGCCCTTCGGCTGCGCTCAGGGCAGGCTCCGCGAAGGGGGCATCATTCTGGTCATGCCTCCTTCACTTCGTTCAGGATGACATCTCCCGCGACCATGCCTGATTACCAGACGTTCGACCACGACGTCCTCATCATCGGCGCCGGAGGGGCGGGGCTGCGGGCGGCCATCGCCGCGTCGGCCGCGGGCGTCTCCGTCGGCCTGGTCTGCAAGTCGCTGCTCGGCAAGGCGCATACTGTAATGGCCGAGGGCGGGGTTGCCGCCGCGCTGGGCCACGTGGACAACCGCGACGCCTGGCAGGTCCACTTCGCCGACACCATGCGGGGCGGACAGTACGTCAACAACTGGCGAATGGCGGAGCTGCACGCCCGGGAGGCGCCGGACCGGGTCCGGGAGCTGGAGGCGTGGGGCGCGCTCTTCGACCGGACCGCCGACGGACGCATCCTGCAGCGCAACTTCGGGGGGCACAAGTATCCCCGGCTGGCACACGTGGGCGACCGGACCGGCCTGGAGATGATCCGCACGCTCCAGGACCACAGCATTCACCAAGGCATCGACGTGCACATGGAGTGCACGGTGCTCCGGCTCTTCACCGACGCCGGCCGCGTCGCGGGCGCCCTGGGATACGACCGTGAGCGAGGCCGGTTCCGGCTCTTCCGGGCCAGAGCGGTGGTGCTCGCGACCGGCGGCGTGGGCCGGGCCTACTCGATCACCAGCAACAGTTGGGAGTACACCGGCGACGGCCAGGCCCTGGCCTACGAGGCCGGCGCGGCGCTCCAGGACATGGAGTTCGTCCAGTTTCATC
>JACCRH010000194.1 GCA_013813675.1 Gemmatimonadales bacterium | reverse complement strand
CGGGCCCGCTTGGCATAGTACTGTATCGCCTTGGCCTCGGCCTCGCGGACCCGGTCTACCGGCACGGTCACCCGGAGCGATTTGGAGGCGGAATCCTCGGCGGTCTTTTCGACGGTGATCTGACTCATTTGCGGGGGAATCTAGCCGGTGGCTGGCAGGGGGACAATCAAGGCTCGGCCGCGTCGGGTCCAGCCTCATGGACATGATGAGCGCCCGCGACTGCTGTTATATACAGCCAGCCCGGCCGTCAAGTACCCTCGGGTCGCTCCACAAAAAAGACCCCGGCCGATGGCCGAGGTCCTTCCGCTGGAGAGCTCCTCCCAACCGATCCTCAGTCCTTCCCGTGCCTCAAGAGTGAGCCTTGCCTCCCCTCCGGAGAGCGTCGTACACCGCTTTGAGCTCCCCGTCCATCAGCCCGCGGGGGACGGGCAGCGAAAGTAGGGTGTCGACTGCCATGCGACCCTGGAGAGCGAGCGTAGTGGCCTCCCCAAGCATCCCGAGGCGGCTGAGTCCGTGCACGCGCGAGCGTCCCGGAATCGCGCCGGGCGCTCACGAATCCCTTGAAGTGGCGAGCCGCCGGGAAAAACAAAGACCTCGGCCATTCCGCCGAGGCCTGGGGTGGGTCGGGAGACGCTTACTCTATTCAACTGAGATTTGGGACCGTAGCTTTTAGTTGGCGGCCTGACGGAGCTAGTGCGCGGAAAGCCAACTCAAAGTGGATCGTAGAATGCGCGGACGGAATGTAGGGCGACTCTACCCGCTTCTCTTTGCCGTCATTCCTTTTGTCCACGTAGTCGCCTCCAATCCAGGACAATCACGGCTTACTACCCTCGGACTCGTCGTGGCCGCATTGTGGGGTGGCTTCGGGCTCTTGTACCTGCTCGTCCATTGGGCTCAGAGGGGCAGGGACTCGGCGGCTCTCACACCCCTGATCGTTCTCGCCGCAGTCGCATGGTTCTACCTCAATCCTCTTGCTCAACTCCTTATCGAGAATACCACAGGGGCACGCGTAAGTCCCCTCGTGCCCATCCCTCTTGGGCTTGTGGCCATGACCGCCTCTTTGATCTGGTTTGCCCGGCGGCCAGGTGTTCGAGAACATGTTGAGGCAGTTCTGCGGTTGGTATCACTATTGCTCATAGGGTATTCGGTCATCAGGATCGGGCTCAACGAGTTCCGCGCGCACCGTGCGATCGCCACGAGCGTGCTTGCCGCTGAGCTGGCGGTACCGGTCAAGGCGGGCCAGATCACGTCTACGCCGGTCCAAAAGCCGGATGTCTATTTGATCGTGCTGGATGAGTACGCGAATGCGGCAATTCTTCACGAGCTCTTTGGAGCGACGAATCAGGAATTCGAAGACAGCCTCCGGGCGCTCGGCTTTACCATCCCCAGACTCGTGCGGAGCAACTACGCACAAACCACCCTGTCCATCCCGTCGCTCCTCAACTTCGCCTATCTCGGAGGGCTGGCAGCCGAGGTGGGGCGACAATCCAATGATCGCTCGCTTCCCGACTACTTACTGGAGAACAATCGTGTCGTCCCGTTCCTGAAGGCGCAGGGCTACCAATTCGTGTTCTTTCCTTCCCAATGGTGGCGGGCCACGGACCACAATCGACATGCGGAACGGGAATTTCAGGTCAAGGGCGGCTACAGTCTGCGGCGTGCGCTCGCGGCATCGGAGCTACAAAGGCTGCTGTCGCGCTTTACGTTGTTGGGTGCCGTCGGATCGGTCCATCCCACTATGGCGGAGTACATCAAGCAGACCTTCGAAGGACTGCGGCGACTGGATACCGGTGGAAAACCCACTTTTGTCTTTGCCCACCTGATTTTCCCGCATGGCCCGTACGTTTTTAACGCCCGATGCGAGCCCAAGGTAGGCCCTCACCTGAGCGAGCCGGATCAGCGGTACCTGGATCAGGTGCGTTGCGCAAATGCACTCATTCTCGAGTTGGTAGGCGCGCTGCTGCGCCGGGCGGACAAACCGCCGATAATCGTGCTTCAAGGCGATCACGGATCGGGCATGCTCGGCTTCAACTTGGCGCCTAAGGCAGCACTCGTCACCCCGGCACAGGCACGAGAGCGGTTCGGCGCGTTCGGCGCTTACTATCTACCCGCTGGAGGAGGGCAGTTGTTCACCGATACTGTGACCATCGTAAACGTGTTTCGCAAAATTTTGCCATACTATTTCGGAGCCGACCTCATACCCGAGCCGGATCGCCTGTACATGTCGCTGGAGGATTCACCATTTGATCTGGTTGAGGTCGACCCCGTAAGTCTGCGCTAGTGCCATTGCTCGGAGATCCTCCTCCGACCCGGTCCCCGTCCCAGTCCCACCAGGCGCTTCCGGCCAGCCCCGACGACGGGTGAGGATCCCGACGGCCGCACCGCGTTGGTCGCGACGGAGGAGGCGATCGTCTTCATCAAATGAGCCGCCCCTGGCTCTCACCTGGCTGTTGGAAAGGACCGACGAAGCGTGTCGGTCCCCCGCCACACGGTGCTGACCGAATGACCGGGCGCCTCCGCGCCATGTTCCTGCGCTGTTGCAGCTTCCGCACTCGGAGGTGAACGGTATGTGACTTGCCACCTCGAGCCCCCATTCCGCCTTATCCCGTTCGCGTTTGGTCTTCGAGGCTCCCATGCCGCGTCCCTGCCGAATGCGTTCCCTCGCCGCGATCTCCGCCACCGGCATCCTCGTTCTCATCCATGGGTGCGGTCAGGAGCCCACCGAGCCGGCTGGATTGGCCGCTGGCGAGAGGTACCGCCTGACAATCGGGACTGGGAGCAGCTCGGCCAGCGGCGTGGTCACCTCGAACCGGGGCGGCATCGAGTGCTCGATCACCGGCGCCACTCGTGGCGCCGACGCGAGCCTCGCCCGACCCGATCCCTCGCTCCGCTCGGGATGACGCGCTGCAAGGGGTGGCGCCCTCCAGTCTACGACTACAGCTCGAGCGAACGCAGGAACCTGCAGCTTGCCCGGATGGAGGCCAAGGGATCAGGCGGTTGGTCGTGTTCCACATAGAAGTGCCGCAACCCGGCGGTCTCGCGCGACTGCAGGATCTTGCGGAAGTCGATGCGCCCGGAGCCGACGTCGGCCATCGCTCCCCGGCGGTCCATGTCCTTGAGGTGGCAGAGGTGGAAACGGCCAGGGTAGCGGGTGAAGTAGCTCAGCGGATCGGCGCCTCCGCGGGTCATCCAGTAGAAGTCCATCTCGAAGCGGACCAGGGCCGGGTCGGTCTCGGTGAGCAACAGGTCGTAGGGCCGGACGCCACCGATCGGCCGCAGCTCGAAGTCGTGGTTGTGGTAGCCGATCTGCAGACCGCGAGCCTGGGCGAGGGCACCGGACCGGTTGAGTCGGTCGGCCACGCGGCGGTAGTCGTCGAGGGTGCGGCGGTCCCGGTCGTCGAGCGAGGGGACCACCAGGTAGCGGTGGCCCAGGGCTTCCGCCGAGTCGAAGACGCGATTCGGGTTTTGGGTGATGTCTTCCAGTGAGAGATGGCTCGATGGGGCGCGCAGGCCGGTGGCGTCGAGCATTGCGCGGAGCCGGGCCGGCGGCACCCCGAAGTAGCCGGCGAATTCGACTTCGGCGTATCCGGCCGCCGCGACCTGCTCCAGCGTGCGGGCCACGTCGGTCCGCATGAGATCGCGCACGGTGTAGAGCTGAAGGCCGATCCGGCGAAGTGGTTCGGGCGGCCAGCGGAGGGCCGCGAGCGCCGGAGCGAAGAGAGGAAGGCTGGCCGCTTGGACGAAGGACCTTCGGTTCACTGCCGCCACCGTCTGGCGGGGTCGGTTGCACGGGGACTCAAGGGCAGAATACGAATGCGAACGCCGGGAGTCGAACCCGGACCCCTTGCGGGACAGGATCCTAAGTCCTGCGCGTCTGCCAGTTCCGCCACGTTCGCATACAGGTAGCCTGGTGCCGTGGCCGCCGGGGTCTCACTGTCGCCCATAGATGAGTTGAACCAGGCCCTTGTCGTATCGCCTTACGTCACGCGAGGACAGTTCGATCGGTCCAGAGCCAGGTTCATATGCACTTCGGGATAATGGCGACCCATACACGGCCATGCACGAGGCTCACTTGTACGAAAGCTGGACGACGGACGAGGACGGTGCAAGGAGCAAGCACGAACCCCTCCTCGACGAGAAGGGGTTCGTGCGCGCAGTCGATGCGTCGCGCTCCGCTATTGGAACCTGCCGCAATCAGGGGGTCTGGCCTTGCGCCGAGTCGGTCGGGGTCGCCTCGGAGGCGGGAACGTCCGGTCCCATCATGGTGCTGTCGCCGTGCATCATCGTGGAGTCACCCGGCATCTGG
>JACCRH010000193.1 GCA_013813675.1 Gemmatimonadales bacterium | reverse complement strand
TGGACACGCCTGCCGAGTCGCCGCTGAGCGCTGGGAGCGGCGCGGTCGCCCAGTGGTCCTGGAGATCGGCCGGAAGTCGCTTCCGAAACTCGCCCAGGTTCCACGGGCCGGTGATCCACATGGCGAACCGTCCGCGCGCGAACTCATGGTAGACGTTCGCGATGTCCACATTGCCGAGCGCGGGCGCCAGCCCGCTCTCGAAGAGACCGACGTAGAAATCGAACCCCCGCCGGAACGCCGAGTCCGAGAACACGCCGTAGCGGCCGGCGCTGTCGAGCAGGGTCGAGCCGGCCTGCATGCCCAGGACGTACGGCTGGGCCCACTCGTTGGTGGGGAGGAAGATGGCGTAGCGGCCGGGCCCAAGGTCCCGCTTCACCGCCTCCATCGCCCGCCGCCACCCGGTCCACGTCGTCGGCATCTCCGGAAATCCCGCGCGGGCAAGGATGTCCTTGCGGTAGAAGATGACCCGGGTGTCCACGTACCACGGCACGCCGTAGACCGTGTCGCCGATGCTGTTGGTGCTCCAGATGCCGCCGAAGTAGGCGGCGGAGTCGACCACGTCGGAGCGATGGATCCACGCATCCAATGGTTCCAGCGCACCGAGCGCGGCGAACTCGGGGATCCAGGTGTTCCCGATCTGGGCCAGGTCGGGCGTGGCGTCACCCACGTAAGCGGTGAGCAGCTTTTCGTGCGCGGCGATCCAGGGGATCTGCTGCACCCGGACCCGGATGCCGGGGTTCCGGCGCTCGAACTCGGGGATCAATTGCTGGACCTCTTCGCCCTCGCGTCCGAAGGCCCAGAGCCGGAGGGTGATTTCGTCGCCGTCTGGCCATGGACCAGTGCACGAGACAAGGAGAAGTAGCGCGGCAAGGCGCCCAAGGATTGTCACCCTGAGCGTAGCGAAGGGGCCAGCTCGCCGCTTCGGCTCCTTCGCTTCGCTCAGGATGACAGTCTCGAGCATCATGGCAACACGAGTGCCTGATCGAGCCATCCGCCAGTGAACCCGGCACGCCGCAGCCCGCGAATGATGACCGGATGCTTACGCATGTACCGCCAGACAAGATCCGAGCGGTAGTTCTCCGCCATGATCAGGATCGGTCCCTGGTCGATGCCCAGGTAGTCGGTATCATACCATCCGCGGCCCGGAACCACCTGGCCCATTTCCGGCGTGCGGTCGGCGGGGTAGGTCTCGTTGAAGGCATCCAGGAAGCCGTACTCGCCGAACAGCGGGTCCCCGTGCTCTTCCCGCATTGCCACCAGCGCCGGGAGGGTGATCTCGGGCGCGAACGGCAGCGACCCGCCCGTCGCCGTCGGCGCGATGGTGCCGTCATCCCGAATCTCGTTGAAGGAGGCGCCGCGGGCGGCGTACTCGAAGAACCGGCGCCACCGACCGTCCATCCGGACGCTGTCGTCGGCGGGACCGTCCGAGGCGGTCAGCCCCCACGAATCGGCGTCGTAGCCGGTCCAGGCCATCGGGTTCTCGATCGCGTAGCTCCATTGGGCATAGGTCGCACGGCGGGAGTTCTCGAAGTAGTCGATGCCCCGGTTCCGCATGTACCGGTCCCGGATGCCGCGGAAGTCGATCCAGACGTGAGAGTAGTGGTGACCGAAGAGGGGCGCGAATCCGACGTGCTCCTGGCCGTGGAAATCGCACCATTGGTAAGTCTTGGTCCAGCCCTCCCAAGCAGATGGATCCAGTGGGAAGGTGGGAGAGCCGAGCGCCAGAACGTAGAGCAGCATGGCCTCGTTGAAGCCGCGCCAGTAGTGGGACAGGAACGAGGTCTCCGGTCCCCAGCCCATGCTGACGAGCGGGGCCCGGGACTGGGCCCAACGCCAATCCACCCGGCGATAGATCGAGTCGGCGTACGCCCGGATTGCCACCTCGTCAGGGGTGTCCCGATCGAAATAGACCTGGCAAAACAACATCCCCGCGAGCAGGAGGGTGGTGTCGATGGTGGAGAGCTCGACCGTTTCGAAGCGCAGGCCGGTCTCCATGTCGAG
>JACCRH010000182.1 GCA_013813675.1 Gemmatimonadales bacterium | reverse complement strand
TCTACTTCGAGGGCGACGAGCAGACCTATCTCAAGTACGTCGCCCTGGCGCGCGACGGCTCGCGCCCCAACTCCCGCGACAACCGGAGCCCGGTGCACCTGGGCCTCGCCAACGAGGAGGGGTTTCCGCACGAGGGCTACATCGACTTCGTGGACAACCAGCTCAACCCCGAGGCAGGCACCATCCGGATCCGCGCCGTCTTCGCCAATAAGGAACAGAAGTTCACCCCCGGGCTGTTTGCCCGAATCCGGCTGGTGGGCAGCGGAAAGTATCCCGCCAAACTGGTGCTCGACCGGGCCGTGGGCACCGATCAGGACAAGAAGTTCGTGCTGGTGCTCCAGCCCGACAGCAGCGTGGAGTACCGCCCGGTGCAGCTCGGCCGGTTGGTGGATGGCTTCCGGGTGATCAGCTCCGGGGTCAAGCCCGGTGAGCGGATCGTGATCAACGGCATGCAGCGGGTCCAGCCGGGGATGAAGGTCACCCCCACCTTGGCCGAGATGGTGGCCGATTCCGCCGACACGGTGACGCGCCGATGAACCTCTCCAAGTTCTTCATCGACCGGCCGATTTTCGCGGCCGTGCTGTCCATCGCGGTCTTCCTCGCGGGTGGCATCGCCATGTTCTCGCTGCCGGTGAGCGAGTACCCCGAAGTGGTGCCCCCCTCGATCGTGGTGACCGCGGTCTATCCCGGCGCCAACCCGCGGGTACTCTCCGAGGCGGTGGCCACGCCGTTGGAGGAGCAGATCAACGGGGTCGAGAACATGCTGTACATGTCGTCCCAGGCCACCTCGGACGGCGTGCTCACCACCACGGTCACCTTCCGCATCGGCACCGACGTGGACCTGGCGCAGGTCCAGGTGCAGAACCGGGTGGCGCAGGCCCTGCCCCGGCTGCCGGAGGAGGTGCGCCAATCGGGCGTGACGACGGTCAAGAGCTCGCCCAACTTTATCATGGTGGTCCACCTGGTCTCGCCCGACAACCGGTACAACATCGTCTATCTGCGGAACTATGCCCTGCTCCAGATCAAGGACGTCATCGGGCGGATTCCGGGTGTGGGCCAGGTCCAGGTGTTCGGTGGCGGCGACTACGCGATGCGGATCTGGCTCGACCCGCAGAAGGTCGCCGCCCGCGGGCTCTCCGCCGGCGACGTGGTGGGCGCCATCCGGGAGCAGAACGTGCAGGTCGCGGCCGGCGTGATCGGCGCGCCGCCGATGCCGGAGCGAGTGGACTACCAGCTCACGGTGAACGCGCGTGGCCGCCTGATCGACGAGCAGGAGTTCGGGGCGATCATCGTCAAGACCGGAGCGGACGGGGAGCTGACCCGGCTCAGGGACGTGGCGCGCATCGAGTTGGCGGCGGGGAGCTACTCGCTGCGCTCGATGCTCGACAACAAGGAGGCGGTCGGCATCGGGGTCTTTCAGGCCCCGGGCTCCAACGCGCTCGATCTCTCCACCGCGGTGCGCGCCACGATGGCGGAGCTGAAGCAGCGGTTTCCCCAGGGCGTGGATTTCAAGATCGTCTACGACCCCACGCTCAACGTGCGCGACGGAATCCGCGAGGTGGTGATCACCCTGCTGGAAGCGATTCTCCTGGTGGTGATCGTGGTGGTGCTCTTCCTCCAGACCTGGCGGGCCTCGATCATCCCGCTGGTCGCGGTGCCGATCTCGATCGTAGGCACGTTCGCCATCCTGATGGCGTTCGGGTTTTCGATCAACACCCTGTCACTCTTCGGCCTGGTGCTCGCCATCGGCATCGTGGTGGACGACGCGATCGTGGTGGTGGAGAACGTCGAGCGGAACATCGAGGCCGGGCTTTCGCCCCGCGACGCCTCCTACAAGGCGATGGAGGAGGTCAGCGGGCCGATCATCGCGATCGCGCTGGTGCTCTGCGCCGTGTTCGTCCCGGTGGCGTTCGTCAGCGGCCTCACCGGCCAGTTCTACCGCCAATTCGCCCTGACCATCGCGTTCTCGACGGTGATCTCGGCGTTCAACTCCCTCACCCTCTCGCCCGCCCTGAGCGCCATCCTGCTCAAGCCCCACGGCGCGCCGCCGGATCGGCTGACCCGGGTGCTCGATCGCGGACTCGGATGGATCTTCCGGCCGTTCAACCACTACTTCGGGCGAGGCTCGGCAGCCTACGGCCGGACCGTGGGCCGAGTGCTGGGGCGGAAGGGGCCCGCGCTGGCGGTGTATGCCGGCCTGGTAGCCCTCGCCGTGTTCATTTTCAACAAGGTGCCGTCGGGATTCATTCCGACCCAGGACAAGCAGTACCTGGTGGCGTTCGCTCAGCTGCCCGACGGGGCCACGCTCGACCGGACCGAAGCGGTGATTCGGGAGATGTCCGACATCGGCCTCAAGCAGCCCGGCGTCGCCAGCGCGGTGCAGTTCCCCGGGCTGTCCATCAATGGATTCGTGAACGCACCCAACGCCGGGATCGTGTTCTTCACGCTAAAATCGTTCGACGAGCGGACCAAGGACGAGTACGGACTCAACATCGCGGGGGCGCTGAACCAGAAGTTCGCCGGACTCCAGGACGCATTCGTCGCGGTGTTCCCGCCCCCGCCAGTGATGGGACTCGGCTCCGTGGGCGGGTTCAAGCTGGAGCTGGAGGACCGCGCCGGGCTGGGCGAAGGGGAGCTCTTCCAGGCCGCTCAGGCGCTCATGGGCAAGGCGTACCAGACGCCGCAACTGGCCGGAGTTTTCTCCGGGTTCCAGATCAACGTCCCGCAACTCTATCTCGACGTGGACCGGGAAAAGGTGAAGCAGGAAGGCATCGTGCTCACCGATCTGTTCCAGACCGTGCAGGTGTATCTGGGCTCGCTCTACGTCAACGATTTCAACCGGTTCGGGCGCACCTACCAGGTGATCGTCCAGGCCGATGCGCCCTTCCGGGCGAACGCGGAGAACATCGCCCAGCTCAAGGTGCGGAACGCCGGCGGCGAGATGGTGCCGCTCGGCTCGGTGCTCCGGGTGCGGGAGTCCTTCGGACCGGCCCAGGGGCTGCGCTACAACGCCTATCCCGCCGCGGACATCAACGGCGGCCCCGCGCCGGGCGTGAGCTCCGGCGAAGCGCGCGAGATCATGGAGCGCCTGGCCGCCGAGACCCTTCCCAACGGCATCGGCTTCGAGTGGACCGAGCTCACCTACCAGGAGATTCTGGCGGGCAACACGGGGGTGTTCATCTTCCCGCTCTGCGTGGTGCTGGCCTTCCTGGTGCTCGCGGCCCAGTACGAGAGCTGGTCCCTGCCGCTGGCCGTCATCCTGATCGTACCGATGGGACTGCTGTCCGCCATCACCGGTGTGTGGCTCACCCGGGGCGACAACAACATCTTCACCCAGATCGGCTTTCTGGTGCTGGTCGGGCTCGCGTGCAAGAACGCCATCCTGATCGTCGAGTTCGCCCGGGAGCTGCAGCTCCGCGGCTGGAGCGTGGTCGACGCCGCCCTCGAGGCGTGCCGGATCCGGCTGCGTCCCATTCTGATGACTTCTTTCGCATTCATCATGGGGGTCCTTCCGCTGGTCTTCTCCAGCGGTGCCGGCGCCGAGATGCGTCACGCCATGGGCGTGGCGGTGTTCTCCGGGATGCTCGGCGTGACCTTCTTTGGCCTGGTGCTGAC
>JACCRH010000150.1 GCA_013813675.1 Gemmatimonadales bacterium | reverse complement strand
ACTCGAGCATCGGACTCGAGCAACAACCGACGGGCTTCGGCCATCCGGCGTTCGATGATCCACTGGAGGACGGTGCGTCCGGTCTGCCGGCGGACGAGGTCGGTGAGATAGGAGGGGGAGCGTGCGACCGCTCGGGCGACATCTGCGAGCCCGATGGGAAACCGGAAACGCCGGTCGATGAACCGGAACACGTTCACGAGAACCGAACTGCTCTGGGGCGAGACGGCCATCGGAGGACCGAGCGCCCGCACCACGTCGATGAGCAAGAGTTCCAACAGGGCATAGGCCGCCATCGAGGAGCCCACCGCCTGGCTGCGGAGCTCACCCTTCAAGCTGGTGAGACGAGCCAGCCAGCCCAGGCGATCGTCCAGCGGCACCGCGCAGCGGTTTCCCCAGGCCCATCGCTTAGGTCCGAGGAAGGCGGTGAGGAACAGGCCGTCGGCAATGAGGGAAGCGGCGACGCCGAGGCGAGAACCGAGCCCCAGCCCATCGAGGCCGAAGATGATCACCCAGTTGGTAGTGCCGCCGAGTCCGGCTGGATCGTGCCACTGTCCCGGCGCGATAAGAAACAGATCTCCCGGGCCTGCCGCTAGAGTCTCGGCGCCGATCCGGCAGGTTCCTCGCCCGTCCTCGACGAACACAAGCTGGAACATGCTGTCGCCGTGCGCGGTGAGAAAGGAGGACCCTAACGCGGGAGCGAAGCGCTCGACGCGGAAGTGGTGCCCCTCGGAGGGGGGAATGATCGGCCTTGAGAGGCTCGGTGCTGGTTCAGGCATGCTCCTCCGAACAACGTCTTGACCGGCGCCGCGGTTTTCGCCATTCGCTCTCGACCGCGGCAACGCCGCCCCTTCGCGACCTCCATAAGGTGACGAGTCGCTCGGAGAGCAACAATGCAGCAGTCCGGAGGAACTTTCGCAACTGTGGCTGATGAGGCCTGAATACGTCCACCAGTGAATCCATTTTGCGAAGAACTGTTGCGCGCCATGTGATGCTGCTCACCTGGTGCTTTCCTGCTGGTGGATATCTTCGGTTGTTCAGAGGAGAGTCGATGGGTAGACGGGCGGACATCGCGGATCTGATTCGGCAGCGAGTGTTCAGCGGACTCCATGTCGGATCGCTCGCCGCTGGCCAGCGCTTGCCCAGCGTGCGCGAGCTAGCCCAGGAGCTCGGCGCGGATCCGAGGGTGGTGATGGCCGCCTACCGGGAGCTCGAGCGAGAAGGGCTGGTCGAAGTGCGAGCCCGTTCCGGCATCTTCGTTCCGCCGGAGGGCATTCACCGGCAGCTCCGGCGGCGGACGGCGGACTGGATGGTCAACGTCCTGATCGACGGGCTACAGCGTGGCGTTTCGGCTCGAGACTTCCCCGGGCGTGTCCGTGAAGTGCTGGAGACTGTCCGCCTCCGGGCCGCCTGCATCGAGTGCAATCACGATCAGATCAACTCGCTGTGCGGAGAGCTTCATGACGACTACGGCTTCGACGCGACTGGGATCGATACGTTCGAGCTTCAGGCCCACGGGACGCCGCCCGGTGATGTGCAGCAGGCGGATCTGTTGGTGTCGACGCCGTTCCACGTGATCGAGGTCCGGCCCGTCGCCGCCCAGCTCGGCAAGCCGTTCATCATCGCGAACCTCCAGGTGGACTACTTCGCCGACGCCGCGCAACGCCTCCAGGAGGGCCCGGTGTACTTCGTGGTCACGGACCCGCGGTTCGAGCACAAGCTGCGGAGCATCTACAGCCCCACCTCCGGAGCCGAGGGTCTCCATGTGCTCATCGTGGGACGCGACGACATCGACCGGATCCCGGAAGACGCACCGACCTATGTCACCCGGCTCGCGCGAGACCGGTTGAGTGGGCGGCGGTTGCCAGGACGCCTCATCCCGGAGGTCCGTGCGTTCTCGCCGGAAACCTCGCGGCAGCTCTTTTCGTTCGTGGTCCAGGCCAATCTGGCCGCTCGTTTCGAGGCGTAGTGCCCGGGGGCCGGGCCACCGAGGAGCCCGATGCGTAAGCGACGCACCGAAATCGCCGATATCCTGCGCGGACGACTGTTTACCGGCCTGCACCTAGGCCTGTACCGGCACTGCGGCCGGCTACCCAGCGTGCGCCTCCTGGCACAGGAGCTGGGCGCTGACCCTCGGGTCATCTTGGCCGCGTACCGGTTGCTTGAGCGCGAGGGTCTGGTCGAGCTTCGGCCCCGTTCCGGAATCTACGTCGCGCAGGCGGCTTCGATCCTCACCGGGAACCCGCCCCCCGATTGGATGGTGGAGATCCTGATGCAGGGGCTCAGTCGGGGGGTGAGGGCACCGACGATGGCAGACCGGTTGCACCGCGGGATCGAGACCCTCCGCATTCGCGCTGCGGTGCTCGAATGCAACGCCGACCAGCTCTATTCCATCCCGGCCGAACTGGAGCGGGACTACGGCATCGAGGCCAGTGCCGAAGACATCACGTCGTCAGATCGGGAGGCGAGACCCTCGGCCACTCTCCGCCAAGCCGATCTCCTCGTCACCACCCGATTCCACCAAGTCGAATGCGAGCGCCTGGCCGCGAAACTCAGCCTGCCGAGCATCGTGATTACGATGTGCACCGAGCTCTTTACGGAAGTCGCCCGCCTGCTGCGCGAGGCTCCGGTCTACTTCGTCGTCGCCGACCCGCGGTTTGAGCGGAAGTTGCAACGGATGTTCGCCGATGTGCCGGGCGGGGCCAACTTTCGGACTCGCGTCGTCGATCGCGATGACCTCGCCACCATTCCTGATGCGGCACCCACCTACCTCACCCGCCTGGCCCGCCAACGAGCCGGCCCGACACCGCTCCTCGATCGTGTGCTGCCGGAGGCCCGGGTGTTTTCGCTGGAGTCCGCGCGCCAGGTGCTGTCTTTCGTGGTCCGCGCCAATCTGGACGCCCTGGCAACCAGGAAGCCGTGACCGTGGTGCTCCCATCGAACGGGGGGCCCAGAGCGACGAGTTCTCGATGAGAAGCCGACCAACCCTTTCAGATATAGGTCCGCACCCCGGTGGCCTTGAACCCCGCGTGCACCACCTGTCCCTCCTCCAGGTTCAGCCTTCGCACCGCCTCCCGTGTCACCTCCGCCACCAGCGGCGGCGCAGTGCCGAGCGCCACCCGCACGCGCTCGCCGCCAGGCAGCTCTGGCACCAGCTCCAGAATTGGGCCGGTGAACACATTCTGCGCGCTGCCCTCGGGCCGCTCACGGTAGATGGTGATCTCTCGCGGGCTCACGGTGGCGAACACCTCGCCTTCGGCCGCACCGTGGCTCACCCACAGCGGGCCATCGACGGTCCGCACCTCAGCCCCGTCGCCGCCGGCTCGCCCGAGAGTTCCATACAGGAGGTTGGTGCCCACCAACTCCGCGACGTAGGGCGAGCGGGGGTGGCGCAGCAGATCGTCCCGGGTCCCGGTCTGGGTGACCCCGCCGCGCTCCAGCACCACTATCCGCTCACCGAAGAACATCGCCTCGACCGGATTGTGGGTGACGTAGAGCGTCACACAGGGGAGCTGCCGCAGCAGACTCCGGAGCTCCGCCCGGACGCTCCGGCGGGTGCGGAGGTCGAGCGCGGAGAGCGGCTCGTCGAGCAGGAGCACCTCGGGCTCGAGCACCAGCGCCCGCGCTAGCGCCACCCGCTGCTGCTGGCCCCCGGACAGCCCGGTGACGGCACGTCCCGCGAGATCCCCGACGCCCAGCCGCTCCAGGATCGCCTGGGCCTGCCTCCGCGCCTCCGCCCTGGGAATGCCGGCGGCGCGGAGCCCGAAGCGGACGTTCTCCGCGACCGTGAGATGGGGGAAGAGGGCGTAGTCCTGGAACACGAACCCCACGCGTCGACGCCAGGCCGGCAGCACGGTGCCGGCCACCGAGTCGGTGTAGGCGCGGTCGTCGAGCGCTATGCGCCCCTGGTCCGGCTGCTCCAGCCCCGCCACCAGCCGGAGGAGGGTGGATTTTCCGGCGCCGCTCTCGCCCACCACCACGGTCGTCTCCCCCCGGGGCACCGTGAGCTCCGCGGCGAGCTCGAAGTCGCCGAGCCGCTTAACGACCCGGAGTGCGAGCAAGCGGCGCTCCAGGCAGGATGCCGGGCAGCGAGCGGAGCCCTAGCAGCAGCGCGACGGACATGACGACCAGAATGAGCGAGAGAGTCACCGCCAGCTCCAGATCCTGCTGCAGCGCCACGTACACGCCGAGCGGCATCGTCTGAGTCCGGCCCGGCAGGTTGCCGGCGAAGGTGATGGTGGCGCCGAACTCGCCCAGCGCCCGGGCCCAGCTCATGCCGGCGCCGGCGATGAGAGATGGCAGGCTGAGGGGCACCATGACCCGGAGGAAGACGACCGATGCCGGCGCGCGCAGCGTCGCCGCGGCCTCGCGGTAGCGGCGGTCGACCGAGGCGAAACCGGCCCGCGCGGCGTTGATGAAGAACGGCGCCGACATGAACACCTGCGCCACGACCACCGCCAGGGTCGTGAAGGGGAGTGACAGTCCAAAGGCAGCGAGAGCCCGTCCACCGAGGCCGGCCCGGCCGAACGCGAGCAGCAGGAGAAACCCCGCGACCGTGGGCGGAAGCACCATCGGGAGGTCCACCAGCACTTCCACCAGCCGCTTGCCGCGGAAGCTCGGGCCGGCCAGGAGGTAAGCGACGGGAAGGCCAAGCGTGACGACGGCGGCCGCGGCGGCGGTGCTGGTCACCAGGCTGAGCCGAAGCGATTCCAATACGGCTGGGTCGGCCAGACGCCTGAGGAGTTGCTCGGCCTTCACATGGAGCAGCAGGGCGACCAGCGGCAAGGCGAGCAGCACCAGAAGCACGCCGGTGGCGAGACTCCCGGCGAGACGCAGGGCAGCTTCCGCGCCTGGGTAGCGCAGCTCAGCGCGTGCGAGCAGAGACGGCCATACCCGATTGCAGCGCCACCGGAATGAGCCCGTGCCGCCGGAGGACGCTTTGGCCTTGAGGTCCGAGGACGAGGCCGGCAAAGGCACCCGCCGCCACCGGCGCCTTGGCGGCGCGCAGGACGGCCAGGGGATAGTCGGCCCGCACGTTCTGCGGCTCGGGTATGGGGAACACCCGCAGGTACCGCGCCACCGCACCGGTGGCGTCGGACACGTAGACCATGCCGGCATCCGCCTCGCCGAGCTGCACCTTGGTCACGACCGACTTCACGTTCTCCTCCTCTGACACCACGTTGGCCAGCACCTTGCGATCGAAGGCGGCGGGGAAGCCGGGTGCCTGGGCGAGCTTGGTCAACGCTTCGCGGCTGTACGCCCCCACCGGCACCGCCTCGGCGGCGACCACCAGCTTGGTCCCCCGGCGGGCGAGGTCCTTGAGTGAGCCGATCCGGGCCGGGTTGGTCACCGGAACGATTACCGCGAGCCGGTTGTGCGCGAAGAGCCGCGGGGCCCCCGCTACCAGGTTGCGCTCGACGGCATAGCTCATCCAACGCTCGTCGGCGGAGGCGAAGACGTCCGCCGCGGCGCCGTGCTCCAGCTGAACGGCCAGCTGCTGCGAGCCGGCGAAGTTGAATTGCACCTGGGTGCTTGGATGCGCCTGCTCGAAGAGGACTCCGAGTTCCCGGAAAGCACCGGTGAGCGAAGCCGCGGCGAACACCGTCAGCTCCGGCTCGGCCGGCGCCCTCTCCTGCGCCGAGATGTCGCCCACCGAGAGCGCCCCGAGGAGCGCGAGGCCTGCCCCCCGGATCAGAAGCACTGTGGTCATGCGTGAGTCGTTTCCTTTCCGATCATGATTTCGGTCGACTTGATCACCGCGATCACTTCGTCACCGACCCGCAGCCGGAGCCGCTCGACGGACCCGCGGGTGATGATGGAGACCAGCTCCTGCTCGCCGATGCGAAGCCGCACCTCGGCCATGACGCCGTCGACAGCGACGGAGCCCACCGTGCCGCGCAGCTGGTTTCGTGCGCTGATGTCGAGGCCGGCGACCTCGGAGCCGCCTCCTGTCCCCAGCAGCCGTTCGAGGTCGCGCCGGTCGAAGAGCCATCTCCGGCCCACCCGGCGGCCGGGCAGGCGGCCGGCCCTGGCGAGCGCTTGGACCCGTTTGGGATTGAGGTGGAGATACTTAGAGGCATCAACGGTGTCCAGTAGATCCATAGGAGCTCTCGACAAGGTGTAAGTGAACCTTATGTTACCTCATTACACCATTTCGGCAAGCTCATTCATCCTCAATCTCTCAGGGGCGGCAATGCGACGGTCCCTTCTCGGGTGTTTCTGTCTCAGTCGGTCGCAGGAGTGGCGTTCTGCGCTGCCCAAACGCCTTCCCCGATCTCGAGACCGCCGACCGCAGTACGGCCGTCGATTCGCTCGCGCCCAAGCGGGATATCGGAGTGATGGTGGACTACGCCTTCGGCGCCGTAGCGATGGTGTTCGCGGGGGTGTTCAACGGGGAAGGGTACGGGCTCGCCGCCTATCGCCTGCGGCCCTGGCTCCAGGTGGTCGGGAAACAGGAGGACTTCCGCCGCTCGGGCATCTCGGGAGACTTACCCAACCGGGC
>JACCRH010000143.1 GCA_013813675.1 Gemmatimonadales bacterium | reverse complement strand
AGGGGCAGGGTGGCTGGCGCGGCTCCAGTGCGCCGTCGTACACCAATACCGCGCCCGCCCGCCCGGCCGAAACCGCGGCGGAAGAATCCCAGGATGCGCCCCGCTACGTCAAAGGCGAGCGCGTGCGCCACCGCCGCTTCGGTAGCGGAACCATCCGGGGCCTCAGCGGCGTCGGCAGAGATCTCAAGGTCTCGGTGGCCTTCGATGACGAGGAAGTAGGCGAGAAGCAACTGCTCGTGGCCTATGCCGGCCTCGAGCGAGAATGGGAGAGTGCATGAGCATCGGCCGGGACGAGGTGCTGCACGTGGCCAAGCTGGCCGAGCTGGCGGTGCGGGAAGAGGAGCTGGGGCGGTTGGTGGACCAGCTCAGCCGGATCGTGGACTACGTGGCGCAGCTCGACCAGGTCCCTGCCGGCGGGAATGCGTCCGCTTTCCTGCCGGGACCACCGTCGCTGCAGCTGCGCGACGACGTGCCGGGATCGGTGCCTCTGGCCCGGCCTCCGTCGGAGCTCGCGCCCGAGTTTGCCGGAGGGTTCTTCCTAGTGCCCCGCCACGGCGCCATGGAGGAGTTGTGAGCGCGCTCGAGTCGGCCCGCGAAACCGGGGCCCGGCTCACCGCCGCGACGCCGCTCAACGCCACGCTCCACTGGTCGCAGGAGCTGCTCGACGCCGAGGCCGCGAGAGTGGATGCCATGCGCTCCCCCGGCGCCCTCGGAGGAATGCCGATCGCGCTCAAGGACAACATTGTCACCGTCGAGCAGCCCACGACCTGCGGCTCTCGGATACTGGAGGGTTACGTCTCGCCTTTCACCGCCACCGCGGTGAATCGCCTGCGCGAGGCCGGGGCCATGGTCGCGGCCAAGACCAACATGGACGAGTTCGCCATGGGCTCCTCCACCGAGCACTCGGCCTTCGGCCGGGTGCACCACCCACTGGACCCCGCGCGAGTGCCGGGCGGATCATCCGGTGGGTCGGCGGCGCTGGTCGCCACCGGGGTGGTGCCTGCGGCACTCGGCTCCGAGACCGGCGGCTCCGTTCGCCAGCCGGCGAGCTTCTGCGGGGTGGTGGGCCTGAAGCCGAGCTACGGCCGGGTGAGCCGGTTCGGGCTGGTGGCGTTCGGATCGTCGCTCGATTGTATCTCCGTGTTCAGCCGGAGTGTCGAGGACGCCGGCCGGGTGCTGAGCGCGATGAGCGGCCACGATCCCCTCGACTCGACCACGGTGGCCCGCCGGCCGATGCCGGTGCCGGCGCCCTTGGCCGATCTTCGGGGTCTGCGCATCGGGCTCCCGCGTGAGTACTACCCCGCGGACCTCGATGCCGGCGTCGCGGCGGCGCTCCGCCGTACCCGCGAGGCCATCGAGCAGATCGGTGGCGAGATCTGCGAGGTGTCGCTGCCCCATTCGCCCTACGCTGTCCCGACCTACTACATCGTGGCGCCGGCCGAGGCCGCGGCCAACCTGGCCCGGTACGACGGCGTTCGCTACGGCCCTCGGAACACCGGCGCCGGCGGCGACATCCACGCGCTCTACCGGACGACCCGGGGCGAGGGGTTTGGGGCCGAGGTCCGGCGCAGGATTCTGGTGGGGACCTACGTGCTGAGCGCGGGCTACTACGACGCCTACTACCTGAAGGCGCAGCAGGTGCGCGCGCTCATCGCCGAGGACTTCAGGCAGGTGTTCGCCTCTGGAGTGGACCTGCTGCTCACGCCCACCACGCCCACGCCGGCCTTCAAGGCGGGCGAGAAGACCGAGGATCCCGTGTCCATGTACCTCGCCGACATCTTCGTCTCCGCCATCAGCCTTGCCGGCTTGCCGGCGGTGAGCCTGCCGGTGGGACGGAGCGAGGGCCTCCCGGTCGGCGCCCAGCTCATCGCGCCGTACTTCGAGGACCAACGGCTGGTCGCCGCCGCCGCCGCCATCGAGCGCGTGGTTTCCGCCGATGCGGAGGTCCGCTGATGGAGTGGGAGACGGTGATCGGGCTCGAGGTCCATGTCCAGCTTCGCACCCGGACCAAGATGTTCTGCGGCTGCCGCACGACGTTCGGGGATCCGCCCAACACCAACGTCTGTCCCGTGTGCCTCGGCTTGCCCGGCGCGCTTCCCGTCCCCAACGCCGAGGCGGTGCGGCTCGGAGCCGCGGCTGCGCTCGCCCTGGGCTGCACGGTGCACCAGACCAGCGTATTCGCCCGGAAGAATTACTTCTATCCCGATCTTCCCAAGGGCTATCAGATCTCCCAGTTCGACCAGCCGCTGGCCACCGGCGGGAGGGTCACTTACGAGTCGCCGGAACGGGGTCGGCTCCAGGCCGGCGTGACTCGCCTTCATCTCGAGGAGGACGCCGGCAAGCTGGTGCACGACCGGTTCCCGGGAAAGACTGCCGTGGATCTCAACCGGGCCGGTGTCCCCCTGGCCGAGATCGTGAGCGAGCCCGACCTTCGGTCCCCCGGCGAGGCGCGGGCCTACCTGACGACCTTGCGGCAGATCCTGATCTACGCCGGTGCCAGCGAGTGCAGCATGGAGCAGGGCAGTCTGCGGGTAGACGCCAACATCTCTCTCCGCCGCCCCGGAGACGCCCGGCTCGGCACCAAGGCGGAGGTGAAGAACCTCAACTCCTTCGCCAACGTCGAACGGGCGCTGGAGGCGGAGCGGAATCGGCAGATGGCGGTGCTGGACGGGGGCGGGCGGGTGGCCCAGGTCACGCTGCTGTTCCACGCCGGCACCGGCCAGGTGAAGCAGCTTCGCTTGAAGGAGGAGAGCCACGACTATCGCTACTTCCCCGATCCCGACCTGCCGCCGCTGGTGCTGGACGACGCCTGGATCGCGAAGCGGCGCGCGTCCCTCCCCGAGCTCCCCGAGGCGCGGCGGAGCCGGCTGGAGATGGCCCTCGGCATTTCCGCCTACGATGCGCGGGTGCTCACCGCCGAGATCCCGCTCGCCGACTACTTCGAGTCGGTCGTCGCGGCGGGGGTCGAGCCGAAGACCGCGGCCAACTGGGTCATGGGCGATGTCCTCGCCACGTTCAACGAGACCGGCGCCTTTCCGGTTGCTCCCCCGAGGCTCGCCGGCCTCGTGGGTCTGGTGGCGGCGGGCACCTTGAGCCACCAGGCCGCCAAGCGGGTGTACACCGAGA